>JBHHYG010000240.1:0-5759 GCA_046757445.1 Acidobacteriota bacterium | reverse complement strand
TTCCAGACGATAGAGCAATGCGTCCATCACCTTGGTGAGGCCGGCGATCTCGGCCAGCCGGAAAAAGCATGGCTGCAAGCTGACGTTGTCTGCCACCGCGTCACCGAAGGTCTGCACGGCATCGTCGAGACGCTCGATCAATCGAGCCTTGACCTCCTCGAGCCGGTCGCGTAGATCGGGGTGGGCGACACGCTGTTGGCTTGCATTCCCCCCCGTGACCTCGCCAGCGCCCTTCTTGCTGGCGGGTAGCACCCGCTTGACCAGGTCCCTCAGTAGCAGGAATCGCTGCACCTCGTTGGTGCCCTCGTAAATATTCAGCACGCGTGCGTCGCGTCGCGTCTTCTCGATGCGATGGAGGTGCGTCTGTCCTTCGAGGCTTTGCAGCCGCTCCATCCAGTCGATGCCATCGTGCTCGGCCTCGCTGCCGTAGTACTTGCCGATGGCCGACTCCATGCGGACGCCCTCGGTGCGGGCATGGTCAAGCAAGCCGATAAGCTCGCTGGACAACGACGAAGTGGCCAGCAGCTCCTCGGTGAGCCGTCCCATCCAGTAGCGCTCGAGAGGACGGGGAGCGGGCTCCTCCCCCTGCAGCAAAGGAACGGCGTCTTCGACCATCTCCTGGATGGTGGCGCGGGTCGTCACCCCCAGACCGGCTCTTCCGGTGTTGAGGGTTTCGAGCGCGTTGACCTGGCCGCGGCCACGAAAACCGATGATGCACTCCCGTGGCACGCGCACGCCGTTGAGCGACAGCTCGTTGGTCGGCGAACCGCGCTGCCCGAGCTTCTCCTCGTCAGCCCCCACGGTCAGGCCCTCTGCGTGGCGGTCCACCATGAAGCCGGTGACGCCCTCCGGTTCGGTGCGAGCGTAGAGTGCGAAGCAGCCGGCGAAGCGTCCGTTCGTGATCCACATCTTGGCGCCGTTCAACTCCCAAAACTCGTACCAGCGGTGGCCGTCGCCGTCGCTGCGAATCTGCGCGATGTCGGTGAACTCGACGCGGTGATTCCGGTGCCGGTAGCTACGCCAGTGGCCGCCCCGATCTTTCTCGTAGTCGTAGCCGTCGTGGCATATCTCGGCCGCCTCGGCGTCGTCGGCGTATCGGTAGTGCATGCGGTGGCCGTCGAAGTCGAACTCCAGACGGTCGGCATCGAGGAGGTTGCGCCGCTCCTTCTGGCCCTCCTCGTCGAGGTAGAAGTAGAGGACGCCGCCTTGGTCCTCGAAAACCTGGCGCCGCTTCAGCTTGGCGTTGGTCTTCACGCCACCCGAGTCCGAGCCCGCGGTGGGCTCGGTGAGCGCGAAGGCGGAGATGTAGCCGGCCGAGATCATCTTCAGAAACAGCTCGTGGGCTCGCTCCCGGCGCGGGTACTCGGCAAGACGCTCGTCGACCCCGTCGAGAATCTGTTCTAGCAGCTTGCCGGCGGCCTCGAGGTGCTCACCGAAGCCGGCGAGATCCCGTTGTTCGCCCGCTTGACCGGCAGCGAAAAAGCTGCGCAGAAATCCGCCACCTATGTACTTGAGAACGCTAGAGCGGAGGATGCGCTTCTTCACCGGCTCCGTCAGTTCCAGATACTGTTCCTGCAGTGCCGCCAGGTCGGGGCGCGCGAGGCCGACAATCAGCGCCTCGAGCCCCTGGCGCAGCTCCCCCAGAAGGCGGGGATCATCGCGCACTTTCTCGAGCTCGGCCCTGGCTCTCGGCAGGTCTTGCTTCAGGCCTATGAGCATGGGCGTGGTGCCAATGCTGGTGTTGGCCATGATCACTAGCGACAAGGCAGCGTCGCCGTAGCGCCCGGTCATCTCACAGAGGATGTAATAGACGGCCTTCTGCGCTTCCTCACCTCCCAGCCTTCGGGGGATCGGCATGCGCAAGAAGCCCCGCTCTATCAGATAGTCGAGGTCTTTCCTCGGAATCGTGTGGAGCTTCTCCAGGTAACGGTTGTAGGTGAGCCCGTCGAAGCGGGGCCCGACGAATCGCTGCCGCAGCTCCTTCTCCAAATCGCCACGGAAGGGGCCGAGGTCGGCGTCATTCCAGAGATGCTCCGGGACATAGCGGAGCAACGAGGCGTTGAACGGCCGCACCAGCCAGTCACCCGAGCGGCTAGAATGGTCGCTGGTGATCACTTGCTGGTAGCTCTCGGCGTCCTCGATCTGGGGCGCAGGCTCGAAATCCCCGTGCGCGATGGTGTCGTCACCGACAGCCATGACCTCGGCGAGCAGCGCCGCCTCCTCGACCATTGCTGGCGCCTCGGCAGCCCAGCGGTCGGCCAGCAGGCGGGTCGCTTCCAGGGTGGCCGGCGACGGCAGCCCACCTTCGAGCCGCCAGGCGGCCCGCAGGATGCACACCTTCACCGCCAGCGCCCGGACCACTGCTTCACCGGCCAGATGGCAGAGCGGTTGCACGAGATCCGACTCCTGCTCCGCCTGCGCGCCCTGCGACCCAGCCGCCGTTGCTTCCCCCTCCTCCACTGGCGGCAAGGATGCCGCGGCCGTCTGGTCAGCCGCCCCTGCTGCCCATCTTTCGATGGCCTCGCAAGCCACCTCCCAACGCGGCACCACATCGGCCAGCGGCCCGTGGTCGCGCACCTCGTCGAGCCAGGCCCGCTCACCAGCAGCGATGGGGATCAAGCTGTCACCCTCCCGCACCGCCTGCAGCCGGCGGCCACCGATCTCCACGCGCAGTGCATCGTCGTGAGCCAGCAAGAAACGGAACGGACTGCTGTCGCGGTAGTACTTGGAGATGACATCGTCTTCGGAGTAGGCGGTGCCGCCGAAGACCTGGCCGCCGTTGTAACTGAACGACCCTTCGCCGGGCCCGAAGGCGGCGGCGGTGGCGACCTTTCTCACCGCTGCACCGATCCACGGGTCGGCGGCCGGACCAGGATCGATGAGGGTGAGCGCTTCCACCAGAGCCCGCTGCGACTCCATTTCGGCCAGCATTTGCTTGACGGCACCGAACTTGGCGATGGTGTCGCGGCCGGCCTCGTCCTCGAAGGCGCCGGGGAACTGGATCCGGTTGGCAGCGTGGTCGCGGGCCCGTCCGAGCAGGTAGTCGCCAGCGCCCCGGATGATCGCCATCTGGTCGTGCACCGCAATCGCCACGATATCGGCACAAGGCTCGCCGGCAGCGGGTCCGTCGAGTCCCGAGCCGGCGGCGACATCGACGATGCGATTGGCGGCAACGCGACAACCCTCGAAGCTCAGGCGACGGAAGCCCGCTCCGAGCAAGCCGATCGAGCCGACCTCTTCGCTCTTCAGACCGGGATCATCGACCGGCACCAAGTACCCCTTGTTGCCCACCACCACCAGCAGCCAATCGGCCAGCGCCATGGGCACCAGCGGTGCGGTACCGCGGAGCTCGACGGCGACACCGCGGGCAGCAGTACTCTTTTTCCCCCGCTTGGCGCTGCTGCGCGCCGCCGCCGGCCGGCTGTCGAGATTGCCCTGATGCACCACTGCCGCGAGCTCGCGAGCGCTGAACAGCTCGGTGGCGATATCGTCCGCACCAGCGCCCAACCGGCGTTTTTTCGTCCGCTTGCGGGTCGGCTGCTGTGCACCGGCATCAGCCACGGCGACCTCGCCGACCAGGTCGCAGGCCAGAAGGTGCTGTGAGGCCAGATAGGCGATCGAAGGGTCATGGGCGGCAAGCTCTTCCAGCAGCGCGTCTCTGACCCCGTAGAGCGGGAGAGTGGGTGTCGTCGCCTGATCCGGGCTGCGCCAGCGTTGGCGGCCGCCCCCCTCGAGCTCACTGCCCGCCCGTCCGCCATCAGCGGCGGCGACACTGGTGGCAAGCTCACACCGCAGCCACTGACGTTGCGCGTCGGTGAGCGGCTCGCCTTCTTCGAGGGATCGCACGGCACGGCTGTGGAGATGCTCTTCGCACCAGCCGCGGATTCTCTCTCTGGCCGAGCCGATAGCCTGACGGTGCCCCTCGACGGCTCGCCATCCGACCGCCCAGCTGCGGGCACCCGACGGCTCGGAGGGCAAACCGCTGGCAGCGGCTGCCGGCTCCGGTAGCTGCGCCCCCAGGATGTCGAGCAGCACCCTGAAGCCGGCGACATGATGATCGGCGAGCTGCTGGCCGTACACTCCCGCCCAGAAAAAGTGGTCGGCGGCAGCATGGCGGAGCAGATCATCCAGGGCCGCGGCAGCATCGCTCCAAAAAGCTGCCGCCCGATCACCGATCGCCTCTCTCAGCGCTGCCAACCGATCCGACTGCCACCGCTGCCGCGCCGCCTCGAAACGATCTGCGGCGACCTCGAGCAGGTCGCTCAAGTGTCTGCGCTGGCCTTGCTCCAAGGCCATCGGCGTTGCGGCGAGGGCATCGCCGTAGGCCTGCAAGCCGGTGGTGAAGGCCTCGAGGTTGGCCTCGACGGCAGCGAGTGCGGTGGCGACATCGGTGCCGTCGCGGCCGACTCGTTTCGACCGGGTTGGCTCGATCCCCTCCGCCAGGTTCTTGCTCGCGCCCCCAGGGCCGCCGAGCCCACCGGCCACATCCTGCCAGTACTGCTGCCAGTAGCCGGGAGATTTCCTCAGGCGAGGGATGGGCTCCCGCCGCGACAGCAGAACGTCGCGAAGCTGCCGGTGCGCCGGCGTGTAGGTCTCGTAGATGAACCGTTGCCGGGTGGCGCGGCTCCAGTGCACATCGGGCGTCGCCCGCCAGCAGCTTTCGCACTTGATGCAGTTGTCGAAGTTCACCACCACCCCGGGTATGCCCCGTGGATGGGGATACAGCTCGTAGACCTTGGCGGGACAAATGCTCCAGAGAGCGGAAGAGGCCAGCCGACCGCGCTCGGTAAGATTCTCAGGCCACAGAACCTTGATGTGGGAATGCTGGCCTTCGCGGTAGCTGATGGTACCGAGCTTGGCCTCGTAGGAGGAGTTGACCTCGACCACCTGGTCATCGAGACGCAACCGGCTGCGGGTGTCGTCCTGGTAGCGGGAGACGAGCTGTTCCCTGAAGCCAGAAAGATCCCGTCGCAGGACGAAGTACTGAAACCACTCGAGCAGGAACTGCAAGGCAGCGGTGACGCCTGCCGCCGCGCCCATCAGCAAGGCCACCGCCAGATCCCAGATGGAAAGAGTATCGATGAGTCGGCCAAGAGCACGTGGCAGCTTGCCGTCGAGGGGCTCGTTGTCGTTGGTGTAGACGTCGGCGAAGGCGGCGGCAATCGCCCGGCCGAAACGGCCCCAGTACCAGCGCAGCAGCCACGGCAGCCGGCCGGCAGCTTCGCTGCCGCCGAGAACCCTGAAGATCGCCCGCAGCTGGCCGCCCTGGGGGGAATCGGCCTTGGCCAGACCGGTGGTCTCGTCGCCGCCGGTCGTCGCCCGGCGGCTCGGGATCAGCGCGGTGACAGTATTGAGCAGCCAACGACCCAAAGTGAGCGGTGCAAGCGAAGAGCGAATCGCATGGCCGACTCGCAGGCTCGCCGACAAGCGTCGCAGGTCTTGCACCACGCTTCGCAGACGCTTGAGCGGAACGGTGCGACGCAGCAGCCGGATCCACTCCCACCAGCGCCGTAGCGCCGGCAGCTCGGGCCGCGACAGGATGAAGGCGCTGCCGTTGACGACGTCGAGCTGACGCTCGAAGAAGATCTGCGTGCGCTCGATATAACCGGGCCAGTCGGCCAAGCGTTGGACGTTCTTGTAATAGTGGGTCTTCCTGAGCGGGCGCAGATACGCCCCCTCCAGGGCAGCGGCGGAGAAGCGGTGGGTAGTCCCGTTGCCCGGCCCGCCGCTGATCTCCTTCACCGCCCGGGCGAAAAGCA
>JBHHYG010000239.1:0-5811 GCA_046757445.1 Acidobacteriota bacterium | reverse complement strand
TCTCTAGCCCGCATATCTCACCACGCTGCACCTGCGGGCTATAGTATCCGCGGGCCTGACCGCGCCCTCGCCACAAACCGTGGTGAGTGGCGATAAAGTCTGATCGAAGCAGCTCGGGGATTAGAGGCCTGATTGACCGCTGCTGTCACCTCACCTAAGATCTGCCGGCATTGCCTCTCTCCCGTACACGCTCCTGGAGCCCGCATTTCTCAACGGGTCGTGAAGCGAGCGGGCGCAAGGGTTGGGAGGACAAGGCGCGCGCCGGTTCGAGGGCGCAGGCGTACTGGTGCAGTACGTCGAGCCCTCGAGCCAAGCGCAACGCAGTCATCGCGCACCATTGCGCTCGCGCAGCCACGAGCCGTTGAGAAATGCGGGCTAGGTCGGGATAGCTACCATTGACGGAGGGGAATCGAGGTTGACCACTGCGCGCTTGTCTGAGCAGCTGGTGGAGTGGCTGCGCAGTGAAGTGAAAGCTGCCGGCTGCGAGGGCTTGGTCTTCGGCCTCTCCGGCGGTGTCGATTCCTCGACCGTGGCGATCTTGGCCCGCCGCGCCTGCCGTCAGCATCACCTGGCGCTGATCCTGCCGATTCACTCGGATCCACGTGACCGTGAGGACGCCCATCTGCTCGTGGAGCAGTTTCAGTTGACGCATCGTGAAGTTTCTCTGAGCCTGGTCTTCGACGCCTTCGTCGAGGCATTGGGTGAGGGCACAGGCGGCGCGAGAGCGGCGGAGATGGCGATGAGCAACCTGAAACCGCGGCTGCGCATGGCGGCCCTATACTATTTCGCCAATCGCAACCGCTACCTGGTGGTCGGAACGGGCAATCGCTCTGAGCTGACGGTGGGATACTTCACCAAGTACGGAGACGGTGGGGTAGATTTGTTGCCGCTCGGTCATTTGGTCAAGCACGAGGTGCGTGAGCTGGCCGTGCAGCTGGGAGTGCCGCGTTCGATCGTAGAGAAGGCACCGTCAGCGGGGATGTGGAGCGGGCAGACCGACGAAGCCGAGCTCGGCTTTTCTTACCAGGAACTTGACCGATACTTGGTGGAAGGCGAGGGAAGCGTCGAGCTGGCGAATCAAGTGAGAGAACGCCGTCGACACAACCAGCACAAGTTGCGTGTTCCCAAAATGCCGCCTTCCGGCATCAGCAGATGAGTGCGGCGGAAAGAGAAGAAGAGGAGCGGCGGCTGATTGACCCTAATGCATACCTGCAAGATTGTTTCCGCCTTGCAGAGCTCATCTGGCGGGATGGGTACAGGCCTGACTTCCTGGTCGGCCTATGGAGGGGAGGGGCACCTCCTGGAATCGTCATCCAAGAGTTCTTTCGCTGGAAAGGTCAGGATCCCTATCACACCGCCATCAGGACGCAGTCGCTGGAAGGCGTATTGTTCGGTGACGGCTTCGATATCAAGGGCTTCGAGCACGTCATCGATGTCGTCGAGGCGGAGCACCGCATGCTCCTGGTGGATGATCTTTTCGACACCGGCCGCACGATGTACGAGGTGATTCGTTACCTTCGACGCAAGGCTCGGCGCAACACTCCCGAGGTCAGGGTTGCGGTGGTTTATTACCGGCCTGACCGCCGGCGCTTTCTCGTCGGTCCTCATTACTACCTGCACGAGACCCGCACGATGCCGATCTTCCCGCATCGCCTGACGGCGCTCACCCCGGAGGAGATTCGCGCTGCCGATCCCGAGATCTACGAGGTCTTGTTCTCCCCTACCGCCTGCTAGCCTGCATATCTGATCGCCCTGCTGCTGCGGGCGCGGGCCTGGCCACGCCCTGGCGACGGAGCGCGGTGATAGCCCGCATTTCTCAACGGGTCGTGAAGCGAGCGGGCGCAAGGGCCGCGAGGACAAGGCGCGCGCCGGTTCGAGGGCGCAGGCGTACTGGTGCAGTACGTCGAGCCCGCGAGCCAAGCGCAACACAGTCATCGCGGCCCTGGCGCTCGCGCAGCCGCGAGCCGTTGAGAAATGCGGGCTAGCCAGCTGGCAGCACTCGGGTCGCCTCGTCGGCACTGGTGATTCCGGCGCGCACGGCCGCTCGCGCTGCTTCACGCAAGGGGCGCAACCGGTGGTTGTCTACGGCCTCTTGCTCGAGAGCGAGAAGATCGGATCCGGCGGCTAGCCGCCATCTCAATCCGCGATCGAGGGCGAGGGTCTCGAACAACCCGAAGCGGCCGTCGAAGCCGCTACGACACGTCGGGCATCCTCCAGGCTGGTAGTAGCGCGCTGACGGCCCGGGAGCCGGCAGTCCTAGGACCTCGAGGGCTTCGGGGCTGGGCGAACAGGCGGTCCGGCAATGGGTGCAGAGACGACGCACCAGCCGCTGTGAGACGACGCCGATGAGTGCGGAGGCCAGCAGGTAGCCGGGAATCCCCAGGTCCAGCAGCCGTGCGGCTGACTCGAAGGCGCTGTTGGTGTGCACCGTTGACAACACCAGATGCCCTGTGATGGCGGCCCGCACGGCGACACGGGCCGTCTCTTCATCGCGGATCTCGCCGACCAGGATGACATCGGGGTCCTGGCGTAGCACGGCTCGCAGGACAGCAGCAAAATCCACGCCGATGGCCCGACGTACCGGCACTTGTACGACATCCGGCAGGGTGTACTCGATCGGATCCTCGAGGGTGACCACATGACGTCCGACCGAATCGATACGCTGCAGCAAGGCGTACAGGGTTGTTGTCTTGCCAGCCCCGGTAGGGCCGGCGGCCAGAATCAACCCTTGTGGGCGCTCGACGAACGAGGCAAGGGTGCGAAGCCCTTCCGAGTCGAGCCCCAGGGATCGGAGATCCATCGGCCGATTGCCCTTCGGCAACATGCGCACGACGATCTTTTCTCCGTGCTGCGTCGGTAGCGAGGCGATCCTGAGATCAACGGAGGAAGACGCATGGGGTACGCACGAGCGACCATCTTGTGGGCGGCGTCGCTCGGTGATGTCCATGCCTGCCATGACCTTGAAGCGGGCCGTCAGGCTGGTGTGCAGCCAGGAAGGCAGTGGATCGAGGTCGCGAAGCCAGCCATCGACGCGAACGCGGACTCGCAGCCTGTCGGTATGAGGCTCGATGTGAAGGTCGCTAGCGCCTGCCGCAAGGGCCCTGTCGATCAGACGCTCCGCCAGCGAGATCACCGCGCTGCGGTCTGCCGACACCACCCGCACCGGTTCTGTTGTGGCGACTCTTTCGGCAGGGGGCAAGGGCGGCGTATCGGGCATCGCGAAGGGGGACAACCGTAGCTTGTTCCAGTGACGGCCCCGGATTCGAGGCGACGGCCATGTACCGCGCGGAGACGCGAAGGGCGGCAGCCTTCAGGCGGAGTGGGACGGCCACGCCGCATTGAAATCGGGTGGGAAGCTAACCCTCGATATCCAAAAGACCCTGCTGCTTCTCGAACCAGTCGACCAGGCGCTCTTTCTTGAACCGCCACTGGCCAGCCACCTTGTTGCCGGGCAGCTTCCCTTCCCGCGCCATGCGGTAGACGGTGGACTTATGCAGGCGAAGGTACTTTGCGACTTCCTCGAGGGTCATGATCGTGGGGCGGGTCTCCTGCATCTAGTTCTCCCTTCGAGGTACGGGCTAGAACGGCCGCCAAAATCTCAATCGGGCATCAACGCGCCCGTCCTGCGGCAGAGGAGCGGCTGCTCACGGGCTGCCATCTGAGGCTTTGAGGCTACAACTGTATGCAAAGCCTCCTAGACTGTCAAGGCGGAATCGTGTGCACTAATGGGCGCTGCTGTGCGAGACTACACGTCCTTGCTAGTCTGCATTTCTCGTCGCGCTTCGTCGCGAGGGCGTGGTCAGGGCCGCGCCGACAAGGCGCGCGCAGCGAGAGTTCTGCGCGTTGCCTCGCGTTGGCCGGGGGCCTCGAGGTTGGCAGGCGCCGTGGCCAGGCGGTTGGCAGGTGCCGGATCAGGCCGGTTCGGTGGCTTCTGCGCCCCGTTGGATGTTGGCGCCCCGCATGATCTCCGCCGCCATTTCATAGCGGCTGAAAGGAGGCATCAGGTAAATTCCTGCCACCATCTCTCTTGCTTTTTCAACGAATTCGACAGCGATCGCAACGCCTTCGGCGGCCTGGGCCCGCTTTGCCGCCTCCCGTGCCGCCTCGCTGTCGTCGCGGCGGTCGGCGGCGGCCGCGATTCGCTTCCGCATGGGTTCTGGAATGTCGATGCCCGGTACCTCGTTGTGCAGGAACTCGGCGTGCCTGGCGGTGCGCAGGGGCAGCACACCCACCGCGATCGGTAGCTGCAGGTCGGCGATCCGTTGGAGGAATCGCTCGAGAGTGGCTAGCTCGTAGATCGGCTGGGTGAAGGCGGCGTGCGCCCCGGCGTCGGCCTTGCGACGTAGCCGATCGATCTCGTGGTCCATGTCGTCAGCCATCGGGTTGACGGCCACCGAGATGTGGAAGGAGGTGGGGCGCCCGATGGCGTTGCCGGCCAAGTCGCGCCCGTCGTTCATTCCGGAGACGATGCGGGTGAGCCCGATGGAGTCGACCTCGAACACCGAGGTAGCTTTGGGATAGTCGCCGATCGTCGTCGGGTCACCCGAGACAATGAGAATGTTGCGCAGCCCCAAGGTGGCGGCGCCGAGGATCTCCGACTGCATACCCAGGACGTTTCGGTCTCTGCAGGCATAGTGCATCAGCGTCTCGATGCCGACTTGCGACTCGATCTGGTGGCAGATGACCATCGGGTGCAAGCGTAACCGTGCGCGCGAGCCGTCGGTGATGTTGAGGGCATCGACTCCGTTCGCCTTGAGAAAGGTCGCTCCCTGCAGCAGGGTGCTCATTTCGTGGCCCCGCGGAATGTCCATCTCGCAGGTCACGACCAGCTCCCGTCCCAGCTTGCGGGACAGCGCCGAGCGTTCCGACAACTCGCTCGGCTCCCTCAGGGTCGATTCGATGATGGAGTTTCGTACCGGCTCGGCCCGTTCTCTCCGGCGGCGGGAACCCTTCGCCTTGCTCCAGCGCTGCAATGCTTTTCCGATAGCGGCGATGTGTTTTGGTGTGTGGCCGCAGCAGCCGCCGATCAGACGAACTCCCAATTCGGCGAACCGCTCCGCGTAGCCGGCAATGTACTCGGGGGTGGCGTGGTAGTGAATCCTCGGGCCTTCGCGATGCGGCAGCCCGGCGGTTGGGAAGATGGAAAGCGGCCGATCGGCGACCAGCGCCATACGCTTCATGATCTCGAAGTAACCGTGCGGGCCCAAGGTGCAGTTGGCGCCGATGACGTCGGCACCGAAATCCGCGATGCCTTGGGCCACTTCCCCCGGGAACTCGCCGATCAACGTCACGCCGTCCTCGGTGAAGGTCTTGTGGGCGATCAGCGGCAGGTCGGTCGCCGCTCTCACCCCGGCGACGGCGGCCTTCATTTCCCTGAGGTCTGCGATGGTTTCCAGCAAGATCGCGTCGACACCTCCTTCGGCCAGGGCCTCGGCCTGTTCCCGAAACTCTTCCGACGCCTGATCGAAGGAAATGCGACCGACCGGCTCGAGCGGGCGTCCGAGAGGCCCGATGGCGCCGAGGATCCATGCTCGGCGCTCGCTGGCCTGGCGCGCCAGGCGGGCGCCATGGATGTTGATCTTGCGCAGGCTGTCCTCGAGGCCGAATGGACTCAGGCCGCTGCGGTGGGCACCGTAGGTGTTGGTGCGAAGCGCCATGGCCCCGGCGGCGAGATATTCGCCGTGGACTGCCTCGACCAGCGCCGGGTCCGAAAGGTTCTGCTCGGGAAAGCAGCGGTCCAGTGGAAGGCCGGCCCGCTCGTGCAAGTAGGTTCCCATGGCACCGTCGCCGACGATGACGTTGTCGGCAAGG
>JBHHYG010000238.1:0-5817 GCA_046757445.1 Acidobacteriota bacterium | reverse complement strand
AGTCGCTGATCATCAAGGGCAACGATGGTATCTGCTGCATGGCGTCGCAAGTCCGACCCATTCGATAGAGGGATGCGCATCAACGCCGACGCTGACCAGGAGCCGGCGTGAGCCTGCTGCTCGAGAAGCCAACGAACGCAGCCCTCGAGGAATTCACGAGCGCTCTGGAGATCTCCGGAGAGTGCGAGTATGCGAGTGCACAAGGCGGTGGCAAAAGCGGAATCGGCACCGAGCGCAGTGGAACCGACAGCGCCGTTCCCACCAACCCTACTCATAGCCCATTGAGCGGCAGATCGCACCCTCCGACGCGCGTCCTCATCTTCACGGCATGCCAGGGCCTCGGCGGCCAGCGCCGTTGCATATTCATCGTCACACCACCAGTGGCCTACCCAGCTTCCATCGTCACACTGTGAAACCCGCAAGAAACTAGCCACACCTTCGCCGCAATGCGCCAGAACTGCAGCGGCTGCGGTGATGCAGGTATGCGTTGTGCATAGACCGGCCATGTCTCGATCACCGAGAAACTCGATCAGCCGCGGACAGGCTTCCTCTGTGTAGCAGGCCAAACCTCCATCAGGTCCTTGATGTTTTTCGAGCAATCGACGAGCGGCTTGCACCTGCCGTGAACCACGATCGCCAAGCGCACAGGCGAGCCGAAGCCCCCAAACCGTGCTATCCGCGTCCGCGGGCACGCGGTGATTGTAGCCCCATCCTCTGGGAGGCCTGCGGCAATCGGCGAGAAGGTGCCAAGCTTCGCGTGCCGCTCGATTGGCTTGTTGACTGGGCACAACGGCCAGAGCTGCTCCTACGTAAGCTGAAACCCACTCATCGCTCCCTTCCTCGACGCTGTGAAAGTCTCGCCACCATCCATCTTGATCTCGGGAATCCATCAGGAAGGTGACAGCAGATCGAATCGCACGCTCCAGGTCGGCGCGATCGACTCTCCCGAATCTCTGATGGGATTGGCCTCCATGCGGAAGGCTTGTTTGCAACTGGCTGACCGTCTTCTGGTCGCCACTCGTTTCCCTTGGATCCGTTTCATCGTCAGCAGGCTCTGGCTGAAGCCACAGGGGCCCGAAGCCAAAATAGGCCTTCGCTTCGAGCGGCCTCTGTTCGCGACAGACGACCTTGATGTGGTTCAAACGACGGCCGATCACACTGAACCTGTCAGGTGGACGCAGTAGCGATTCTGCGATCAGACTGTCGGGCCAGCGTTCCACACACTCGGTGGGATGCACATAGCCCGGCCAGGCAAGGAGCGCGTCGCGCTTCTCGGGAACACACAGGCCATCCTCGACGAGAGCATCGAGCAGCTCGGCCCACTGGGGACCATCGGCGGGTTGCTCACCAGGAAAATACTCCAGCCCGACCCTGGGGTAGACGATGGCGCCGACATCCAGAGATACCAGGAGCTGGGTAACAAAGCCGGGCAGGAGACCGATGGCAGCTTCAACATCCCTCAGCGTGCCAGGCCAGCCGATACGCCCCAGATAACTCAGTAGTTGGCGCGGCGCTAGAGGACCCACAACCACACGCAGGGCGTCCAGCCGGCGAGACAACATGACGCCGACGTCGCTTATTCCGGCACCCTCGGGACAAGCATTGAGGCAAGAGCGTAGATTATCTGCCACCTCCGACGTCAGCGGTCTGCCTCGAAGAGATTCAACCGCGGCTTCCACAACCTCGAACAACTTGGCGGCGGATTCCTTCAGCTCTGCGCCGGCCTCCAGCGCCATGAAGAGCGATGGGATCGGCGTGTGCGATGACAGGCCCTCGAGGTCGAACTCCAGCCAGGAGCCGATGATATTGCCGTACAGCAGGCTCGCCGGATCTTGCCACTGATCGCAGAAATCTGTGATGCGTCGCCAGACCGGATGGGACAGCAAACCCGCCGAGACAATGTGGTCTCTGAGCCGCCGGGGCTCGTCATCCGATGCCAGGACGCGCTGCTGCAGGTCGACACGGGAGGCAGACCTTCCCAGACGGCACTCGTAGCCGGCGCAGTGTATGGGCGCCAAGACGCTCGCCAACTGCCGCAGCTGCGGCCGCGGGCCGGAGTGAACCAGCACCTCCAGCAGAACAGGAAAGATCAGCCGGAGCGATTCATCCAGTGAAGACACCTTGAGATCCTACGGCCCGAGCCATCCAGGAGCTCGTTCGGTGTGCTTTCGTGAGGCTTGGCAATCATCGAGGATGAGGTCGCACAGAGACGGTAGGTAGTGGATCCCCTTGCGGATCTTGAACCGCTTCAGGGCAACCCGGGTCAGGAGCCGGCCGAGGAGATCGAACTCCTGCGCTCGCATCTGTTTGTCCAAAAGCTGACAAGAGTATGTGTTAGAGATGAGTGTGAGCAGCGCTTCCCGACCAGACAAGACCTCGAGCCGTGGTGTCGCTGAATCCTCACAGCGCTCACCGATATAGATAGCAGCCAGCGGCAGGGGCTGCGACTGAAACTGGAAACGACCTCCGGTGAGATCAAGGTATCGCTTGTCCCAGCTCGGATGCTCTGGTGTGATGCGGGGCAACAGATCGGCGGAACCGAAGAGCGCTTCGACGGATTGCGGCCACAGACGAAGATGCGGATGGCCAGGTTGCACCCGGAACTCCTCCCCCAGATCTACAAGAGCCAGGATGTCGTCGGTGAGAATCCGATAGCCCAGCCGCGCGAAGGCGGCAGCGGTGGTGGACTTGCCACGCTGGGGAGGCGCCAGTATGGCGATGCAATCATCGTCAATGGCTATGGCACTGGCATGCAGGCAAACGACTCCGCGCCGCCGCAAAACGAAGCCGAGGATCGGTCCCAGCAAGTAGGTGGCTATATCCTCCAGCGTCAGAGTATCCGGCCAGGTCGCCCGAACTGAGCCACCGGCAGCGTCGACCAGGAACGCCGCGCCGTCGCCGTAGAGGAATCGAAAACCGGAATTGCGGGAGTCTTTCCACACGCGCAGCAGGTTAGCGCCGCCGTCGCGGGGACTCTCGTACCAGAGCTCCGCAGGAGCTTCCGGGGCCTTGCCCCTGTCACATCCCACGAGGTCGATGTGAACGCCGGGCCCGGTTCGGGGAGTCACGGGAACCAAGCCCGGGATCGGCTGGTTGGCATGAAGGGTCAAGCCGAAAGCCTGGTATGTGGTCGACATCCTTTACAAGGTACCGGCAGCTTGGAGAAAAGCCCGCGGCGCCAACCGCTAGCCGGTCTTGAGAAGATTCCCGTAGGCGCCGTCGCTGCTCCCCACCATGGAATTCTTTGACTCGGCGAGGGCGCGAACCTCAGCATACGTGCGCAATTCGGGAGTATGATAGGGGATCTTTGCGGCCCCCTTCTCGTCTCGCTTCATCTCGACCTCCTAATCCTAGTTGACACCCGCAGGACCCAGCCGGTGCAGCCAGAGGGCCAACCAGTAGGGGCGCGTGATCAGATCGTACTCGAAAGGACGGAGTTTTTGCGGACTCCTGGCAATCTCGAGGAATCGATCGATGTCGATGAATCTTCCCAGATCCGGGGTAGAAGTCACAACATCCAAATGCGGCAGGCCTTCCCGCTGCAGGCTTTCGTAGACGGGAAAACCGGCCAGGGGCGCCTTTCGACGCTGGCGCACCGCTTCCGGCAACCGCCCCCTCATCGCCACCCGCAACAGTTCCTTTTCCACGCACCAAGGAATGGGCGGCAGGGCCAGCAAGTACTCTACCAGCCGCAAGTCGAAATACGGGTGCCGTACTTCGGCGGGGAATCCGCTAGCGCCCGGATCGTAGTTCTCGAACATCGTCGCCCACATCGGCGCCGTCAGATCATGTTGAGCTTGGGGACGAACGGCTCCATTTGATGGACGCGCGCTGGCCTCGTTCCTCCAGCGATCTGGTAGTCTCCAGCGTTCTTCTAAACTCCCGTCCAGCCACGGCGGATAGCATGGCTGCCCGTCTCTTGTTCCTTTCCCCAGCCACAGCTTCAGGCTAGTGCGGATGCCGGCGCGTGGCAGGTGGCCGTGGGATTGCCGATAGCGCACGATGTCGAGCGTGGTGCGCGCCACGCCGACCTTCTTGAAATAGGTCACGAAGTCCGCAGGCGAAAGATGCAGCATGGGGTCGCCTCCCTGACCGGTCAATCCCACGCGGCAGCCTGAGGACAGGTCCCGAAGCAGGCCGCAGGTGTGGCTCGCCACGCCAATATCAACGGGTTCTAGCGCCCTCGAACGAGCTTCCCAAAGCTCCCCCGGCTCGTCTTCATCCAACGACAGATGGTGGATGGGGATGCTCAGAGCCCGCGCCACGAGCCCCGAGAAATGGCGCTCCTCATCGCGAATCAGACGATCATAGACGAAGGTGAAGGCACGCAGGTCGTGGGCCCCGGGCCGGGACGAGAGGACCTCGGAAGCCATGCAGGCGACGGAGGTCGAGTCGAGCCCACCGCTCATGAGGACGCCGACTCGATCGGTGCGAAGGCGGTCGGCCACGGCCTTGCCCAGTAGCTCGAGGAAATGGTCGACGTAGTCCTGCTGCCGCCGGTACCGGATGGTCTCCAGCACAGGCAGGGTCCAGTAGCGCCGAACCTCGGGCGGGTCGCCCGGCGACCAGCTCAGCGCGTAGGCAGGCGGCAGCCTCCGGATGTTCGAGAAGGCCGTCAGGTCCAAGTGTCGGTTGAAGCCGAAGAGCAGGAAATCGGCGATCGACAGCTCGTTGAGCTCGCTCAAGACTTCAGGATGGGATCGAAGGCAATCCAAAGTGTTGCTGAAAACAAGGCCATCTCCGAGGCGAGCATAGTAGAATGGCTTGATGCCGAACTGATCGCGGGCACAGAACAAGCGCTGCCGTCTCTCGTCCCAGATGGCGAAGGCAAAATCACCTAGCAGGTGATCAACGAGATCTTCCCCCCAGAGGTGGTAGGCATGCAAGATGAGCTCGGCGTCGGTGCTTTGTGCCAGACTGGTAGGTTCCTTGCCCACCAGCTTCGCCTCGAGGCTGTCCCGGTCGTCGACGCGCGCGTCGGCGGCGATCCAGACGCTGCCGTCCACGCTGCAAGGTTGATGCTCATTGCGCGATTCGTCGGTCGTGCGCAGGAGCGCGTGGCCGAAGCCCCAGTGCCGGCCGACCTTCGTGTTCCGGGCGTCCGGTCCACGGCGGGCCATCAAGTCGGTCATCTGGTGCAGGAGGCAGACATTCACCGATCTGCTCTCGCCGTGGACGACACCGACGATTCCGCTCACGCGCTTTACACCCCGGGGGTCATGGCATCCAGGTCGAAGGGCGCGAAGATCTGCCGGACATTCTCGGCATCGTTGAGAACGGCGCCCTCGTATTCGACCCAGGCGTGGGATTCGAGCGGGCCCAGGATGGTGCGAACGCCAAGAAGAAACTCGGCAGCGATGCCGCGTTGGCGCAGAAGCCACCAAAGCGTCAGGGACTCCACCAGGCAGCCCACCTCGTAGAGCGAATAGTGGCGGTTGGTGAGGATCACGGTTTCTGCGATGCGGCGAGCATCAGCCATGGCGGCCTCGGCCGGCACGGCCGCCCTTGAGACGCTTCCCCTGGCAACCAGGGCCGACACCCTCCCTAACCCCACATAGAGGCGCTTGAAGCCCAGCAAGCGTAAGCCGAGGGTCACCACAGGCATTAGCAGTAGCACCTTGGCCATCGCAACGAGCCCAGGGCGTTCCTGCGCTTTTTGATCGAAAGTTGCCTTCTCGCTGTTTGGATCAGCCACCGTCGATTTCCAGCAGGCCCTTGTCGAGAAGCTTCTCGAGCAGCTCCACAAGATCCTCCCGCAACGCCTCCGGCTGCACGTCGTACTGCTCCTGCAGCGCCTCGAACGCCGACTCGATCGAA
>JBHHYG010000237.1:0-5902 GCA_046757445.1 Acidobacteriota bacterium | reverse complement strand
CGCCCGCACCCTTTCCCACGCCCTCGCGACGCAACCCGTTGAGAAATGCGGGCTATAGGGCGTGACCTGACCCCACGGTTAGTACTACCTCTGGCGTCAATCCGCTTTCAGCGTCGCCAGCGGGTCCATCCGTGATGCACGGCTCGCCGGAAGCCAGCAGGCGGCGGCGGACGCCAAGGTCAGGAGCGCGACCGCTCCGAGGTAGGTGAGTGGGTCCAGGCGGGAAACCCCGAAAATGAAAGCGACCAGGACTTGACTGGTGACCGCGGCCCCGAGCAGTCCTATCGCGGCCCCGATCGCCGTGAGCGTCATGCCCTGTCGGAGAACGAGCGCCAGTATGCTCTGCCGTGACGCACCGAGCGCAATGCGCACCCCGATCTCCGGCATCCGTTCCGCCACGCTCCCGGAGAGAACGCCATAGAGGCCGAGCGCTGCTAGCACCAACGCCAAGGAGGAGAAGGCGCCAAGCACGCTCATCACAAACTGTCGCCGCGCCTCCGACCGCAAGACCATCTCCTCCATCGATTGCACACGGACGATCGGCTGGTTGTCGTCGACCGACCAGACGGCGCGCCGCACCGCCGGCACTTCCCCGAGCGGTTCTCCCTCGGCCTGCACGACGATCCAGCGGACGCGGTCGGCCGAGTGCCACTGTTCGGAGGTCACGTAGACGGCATCGGCGGCGTCGACCTCCAGCGATTCCTGCTTCACGTCATCCACCACACCCACGATCGTGTAGGGCGGCAGCTCGACGGGGCCCACCCGGATGCGCCGACCCAGTGCACCTCGGCTCGGGAATAGTCGCTTGGCGAACGACTCACTGACGACCGCGACTGGCTCGGCGCCCGGGGTATCCCTCGGGCCGAGCGTCCGCCCCTGGAGGACGCTGATCCCCATGGTCGCGAAGTAGCCGGGGGAAACAGCATAGCGAAAGGCCGGGCCGCCGGAGGCTTCCCCTTGGTTCGCGTCATCGACCGCTACTCCGTAAATATCGAGATCTCCGCTCAGCGGCAGCTGACTGGTCAGCGCCGCCGCTCTGACCCCGGGGACCGCTTGGACGGCGTCCAGCGCCTCGTTCCAGAACCGATGCGTGGCGGCGTCTCCGCCTTCCAGCCCCGTGGTATGGACCTGCATGACGACGATCGACGACGGATCGAACCCGGTAGGGATCGAGAACAGGCGTTCCGTGCTTCGCAGAAGCAGACCGGCTCCGACCAGGAGTACCAGGGCAAACGCCACCTCGACAATCACCAGCGTGCGAGTCATCGCACGGTGGTTGCCCGTCGAACGCCGGCCCGTAGGAAGGGCCGGCTCTACGGATCGGGCCAGAGCGGGGACCCATCCCACGACGACGCCGACCAGCGTGGTGACCGCTAGGGCGAATCCGAGCGTCGCGCCGTCCAATTCCACGGCACCGATCTGAGGGAGCGTGGGTGGACGCACTGCCACGAGCGCGCTGAGTCCTAACCGGGCGATCCACACGCCGAACAGACCACCCAGTCCGACGAGTACCAGATTTTCCGTCAGAATCTGCCGGACCAGGCGACCTCGGCCGGCTCCGAGAGCCGCTCGCACCGAAAGTTCACCGCCTCTACGCAAGCCCCGCGCCAGCAGGAGGACGGTCAGGTTCACGCAGGCGACCGCCAGGAGTAGCCCCACGGCCCCCAAGAGGACGAGGCTCGTCGGCCTCGCCTCTGCCATCGCAGCGTCTTTGAGGCGCCGCAGCGCGAGTCCCTGGGCCATCGACGCCCAGCGGGGCCGCGAAAACTCCGGCACCGCCTGCCCAGCGATCGCGTCAAGGTGCTGCCGCGCCCTCTCGAGCGAGACACCCGCTTTCAGACGACCCACCATCTGGAGATGGTGTCCCCACTCTCGAGTGTCGAAGCTCGCCACGAGGGGATCGTACTGCAGGAGGGCCCAGAGCCGGGTGCCGGGACGGGTGACGTCGTCGAAGCCTGCAGGCATGACGCCCACAACAAGGTAGGGCGCACTGTCCAGCTCCACTGTCTGTCCCACGATCGCAGGATCGGCCCCGAATCTGGTTCGCCACAACCCGTCGCTCAGAACCACTTCGGCGGGGCCGCCGGGGCGATCGGACGAGGGGGCAAAGCCGCGTCCAAGTGGGGCGACGCCCAAGACTTGGAAATAGTTTGCGCTGACCCGTTGCCCCTCCAACCGCTCGGGTTCCTCCCCTCCCGTCAGGGTCGGCTGCCATGGCTTGAAGACCGACAACGCCTCGAACGATCGAGTCCGCTCCGACAGCTCGAGGTAGGTGCCGAAGGTCACGGGAATCGGCGTACCGTCTCCTGCACGATCCGAGACCGCGAGAATCCTGTCCGCGTCCGGGTAGGGGAGAGGCTGGAACAGCACCGGGCTCACCGCACTGAGGATGGCCGTCGCCGATCCGATGCCCAGCCCGAGAATCAGAACGACGATAATCGTGAACCCAGGGCTTCGCCTCAGACGCCGCGCAGCAAGTCGGAGGTCGGCGTAGAGGTCCTCCACCCCTCTCTCCCAGCCGTAGGCCCGAACGTCTTCCCGCGCGGCGAGGCCGTCGCCGTGGCGCAGTCGGACGGTCCGCCGAGCCTCTTCAAACGTGGCCCCACGTTCCACCAGGTCGGCCTCGGCTTGTTGCAGAAAATGCCGCACCTCATCGGACAGCTCGTTGTCCGATTCCTCCCGCCGGGCGAGGGCCCGCAGCCCGTGCGCAATCTGTCGCCAGTGCCACATCCGATCAGGCCTCGGCTCCGAGGAGGCGTCCGACCGCGGCCGCTCTCCTCCGCCAATCGTCGGCCTCGGCCTCCAGCTTCCGCTCACCTGCCCGGGTCAACGAGTAATACTTCGCCCGGCGGGAGTTTTCCGTACGCCGCCATTCGGAATCGAGCAATCCGGCTCGCTCCATCCGTTTCAGCGCCGTCAGAAGGGAGCCGGGATTGACCTTGAAGACATCCTGGGAGATCTGCTCGATACGCTTCGCGATCCCATACCCATGCAGCGGTGCCAGGCTGAGGGTCTTCAGAATCAACAGGTCGAGCGTGCCCTGAATCACATCGGTCTTGAGTTCACTCATCGATCGGTCTCGGAAGAAGATGGAGTGACAAACTTTACGACAAAGCACCTGATTGTCAAGATGTGATCGTCAGGATAACGAACTTCGAATGGGCCGGGTCCGTTGAATGATCGGTGAATAGTGATTATAATCACTATTCATGGCGGCCGAAGCCAACCTGCAAGATGTCCTCGAAGCGGCGGCCCGCCTCCAGGAGCTTGTCCCGGATGCGGTGCTGGTGGGCGGCACCGCGGCGGCGCTCCACGCCCGCCATCGCCTGTCCCTCGACGACGATCACGTCATCGGAGACCTCGAGAAGCGCTTCGACGACGTGCTCGGTGCTTTGGAGGAGACCGACGGGTGGGTGACGGCGCGGGTGCAACGCCCGGTGCTCATCCTCGGGCGGCTGGACGGCGTCGAAACCGGAATCCGTCACCTCAACCGCAGGGTTCCGCTCGAGGTCGAGAAGGTCGCGGTCGGTGATCGCTTCTTGCGGGTGCCCACGCTCGAGGAGATCACGCGAATCAAGGCTTGGCTGTGCTTGATCCGCAACGCCGCGCGCGATTACCTCGACTTCGCGGCCCTCGCCGATCGCCTCGGTACCGATCGCGCCGCCTGCGTCGGTGTGGGGATGGACGAGTATTACGCCGACCAACAGGGCCCCGGGGGCCGTCGCATCGCGACGCAGGTTGCAAGGCAGCTTGCGGATCCTCGCCCCGACGACCTCTCCGAGATCGACCTGTCGGCGTATCGCCGGCTCGAGCACCGTTGGCAAGCCTGGGCAGCCGTCGCCGATACCTGCAAGAGGGTTGCGGTGCGCATGCTCGATCGCACCATCGAGGAACCGACATGATCCACCGTCACCTCGCCTACGACGCCCACACGCCGCCCGAGCGCCTGCCCTCGGCCGCCATCGTCGACATCCTGGAGCGTGGCGATCTCGATGACTGGCGGCCGATCGCCACCGCCGTCGCCGCCGAACCCGGCGGTCCGCTGGCCGCGAGGTTGCTGCGCTTGCTCTCGGCATATCCCCTATACGGAACATCGTCGTTGTGGCGGGCCTGGATCGACCGCTGCCGCGCGCGCCATGAGGGGATGCTGCGAGGGCGCAGGCGGACCGATCTGGCGACGCTTCGAAAGAGGAAGGGGCTGACGCAGGCCGAACTCGCGAAGCGCATCGGCATGTCGCAGTCGGACCTGTCCAAGTTCGAGCGCCGGGGCGACGTGAGGCTCTCGACGTTGCGTACCTACGTTGCCGCCCTCGGCGGCAATCTGCTCATCGAGTGCTGCGACAGCGACGGCTGCGTACCGCTTGAGGTGGGTGCCGATGCCCTTCCGGCGCGCGCCTTGTCGGCGCGGGCCTGACCACTTCCACGGTCGCCCCAAAAGCAACCAATGATTTTCTTGCTAGGGTGATCAGCGTGCCTGCCCGTTTCGTAGTATACTCCGAAATAGTTCGACTAAGTCGGAGTGCATTCCAGAATGAGAATCAAAAGGGCGCTGAACATCGAGCTCCCCGATGGGCAATCCGCTTTCCTTTGGGGGCCGAGGAAGACGGGGAAATCGACCTATCTGAGGTCCCGTTTTCCCGGCAGCGTGGTGTTCGATTTCCTGCACACGGATCTCTTCATCGCCATGTCGAAGAGACCTGCGCTGCTTCGCGAGCGATTGCTGGCGAACGACGACGCGGCCCTGCGCCAGCCGATCATCCTCGATGAAGTGCAAAAGGTGCCGGCCGTCCTGGACGAGGTGCATTGGCTCATCGAGAACAAAGGTCTGAGCTTCATCCTGTGCGGCTCGAGCGCAAGGAAGCTCAAGAGAGGGAGAGCGAATCTGCTCGGCGGCCGCGCCTGGCGCTACGAGATGTTCCCGCTCGTTTCCTGTGAGCTCGGAGAGGTCGACCTGCTGCGCGCTCTGAACCGCGGCATGATCCCCAGCCACTACCTGCGCGACGACTACGGAAAGTCGCTCGAGGCGTATGTCCTCGACTATCTGAAGGAGGAGGTGTTCGCCGAAGGCCTGACGCGAAACGTCCCGGCCTTCTCCAGGTTCTTCGAGGCGATCGGGTACTCACACGGGGAGCTCACCAACTACTCGAACATCGCCCGCGATTGCGGCGTCGACTCGAAGACGGTGAAGGCGTACTACCAGATCCTGGTCGATACGCTGCTCGGAGTTTTCGTAACGCCGTTCAAGAAGCGGCAGGGCCGCCAGGTGATCTCGAAAGCTGCCAAGTTCTATCTCTTCGACGTCGGCGTCGCCGGAACGCTGGTGAAGCGGAAGATCGCCGAGCCCCGCGGCGAAGCGTTCGGCAGGGCGCTCGAGCACTTCATGCTCATGGAGCTCGCCGCGCACAGCTCGATGAGCGAGCAGGGCTACGAGATTAACTTCTGGCGCACCAAGTCGGGCCTGGAGGTCGACTTCGTGCTCGGCGGCGGCCAGGTGGCCATCGAGGTCAAGGGGACATCCGGCGTCGACTCCGCCGACTTGCGGGGGCTGCGAGCCTTCTGCGAGGAGTTCTCGCCGAAGCGGGCCATCGTCGTCTGCCTGGAGAAGGCAGAAAGGGTCATCGGGCCGATCCGGATCATGCCTTGGGACCGCTTTCTCTCCAGGCTGTGGGAAGGCGCTGTTACCGTCTAGCCGAGGTTGAGAAAAGCCGGAGAAGGTCGACAATAGGAACTTCCTCGCTTGCCCTCCTTGCTGTGCAGCAGGCTCGAAGTCTACCCGGCCGGAGCAGGTCAACGTTGTGGGGCGGCTACCCGCCGAGCTCGTCGGGTGCGCTATACTTGCGACTAGCAATCAAGATCAGGCGATGGAGTTCGCCCAAGACCGCCCCTGACCGGCCGATGACTC
>JBHHYG010000236.1:0-5986 GCA_046757445.1 Acidobacteriota bacterium | reverse complement strand
GTCGCGGGCAATGGTAAAAGCGTGCAGGTCACTCTCGTCCGCATGAAGCGCGCGCGATACCAGGCCGATATCTGCCAGACCCTGCCGCGCATCGGCGATGCCGCGGGAAGAGCCGCCCATTTGCACGTCGATTCGCGTCTGCGGATGCAACGTCTCGAAGCGCTTGCCGATCTCAGAGGCCAAGGGTGCAACGGTGCTCGATCCGGTCAGCACCAGCTTGCCAGCCAGCGCAGAGGGTGAGCTATCGTGCCTTCCATCGCCGGCCGTGGTGTCTGCCGGCTGCTGAGCGCATGCGAGCGCCAGCAGGCCGAAGGCACACAGAGCACCCCGCGTCTCCGCTCTAATCGCTCTCATCTGTAGCCTCCAGTGCTCACATCCTCAGGGGCTGTCCACAGGCTGTTGTTGTCATCGCTCCCTGCTGCCGCCATCGTTATGCTGGCCACGACCGTCGCCAGAATGCGGACCTGGAGAACACTAGTCGAAGGTGATGCGGCAGCAGCCGAGATCAATGGTCTTGCCGGCGCGCCGCGCCTCGACATTCGGTGACAACCGGTACAGGACCGCCTTGCCATCACGTTCGGCCTCGACGATTCCACTCTCCCTGAGCACTCTCAGGTGGTGCGAGAGGAGGCTCTGTTCGACCTCCACGGACGCGTTGATGGCACCCACGCACCGGGGGCCGTCCATGAGCTGCCGGACCACCGCCAGGCGTGTTTCATCGGCCAGAATCTTCAGCAAGGAGGCGCAGGAGATCTCCGCGCGCTTTGTCGTCGTCATCTTCAGCGCTCCTTTGTGCGCCACTCATACATATGAGTCTATTTTTGTATGAAAAGCAATTCATGTAACCGCCGGTGGGGGTGAAACCTGCAAGCCCGCTTACGAAACTGGACTGTGGTAACTATGGTCCGCTTCGGTCCACGGTGCCCGTAAGGGCACCCCCAAAGGGCCTTGGCGCAAGCTGTTAATCTCCAGATGATCAGGGTATGGTGCCCGGCGGGCTGGCGCCTGCTGGCCGGTTCGATGTCAGCCGGGGAGGGTTGGGAGGTAGGTCGTGGGATGTCCATTCGGTGAAGAGCTGGTCGATGAGCTGCAGCGCACCAGAGAGCGAACGCGAGCCTTGCTCGAACCGCTGCCGGAGGAGGCCCTGAGGCAGCAGCTGCGGGGCTTTCTCAGCCCGCTGGTCTGGGACCTCGGACATATCGCCAACTTCGAGGAGCAGTGGTTGGTGCGCGCTGTCGGTGGCGAGGGCCTACGCCCGGACATGGACAGGCTCTACAACCCCTTCGAACAGCCCCGGGCCAGGCGGGCGAGCCTGGCGCTGCCATCCGTCGCCGAGACGCTCGCCTACTTGGCCGCGGTGCGGCAGCGATCCCTGGAGCTACTCGGGCGGCTGACACCGGACCCTGCCGATCCGTTGCTGGGCAATGGCTACCTCTACCGCATGGTGCTCCAGCACGAAGCGCAGCACCAGGAGACGATGTTGCAGGCGCTGGATATCCCCGAGAAGGGTTGGGCCTACCCGATGGTGAATCTAGCGGGTGAAGAGGAGGCCGGCGGCGGCGCTGGAGGAGACGCTGCAAGCGGCGCCGAGCGTCGCGATCGCCCGCTGCACGGGGACGACAGCATCGAGATTCCTGCCGGGGCCTTCGAGATGGGAACCGACGACCGCTCACGAGCCTACGATAACGAGAGATGCCGCCATCGGGTCGAGCTCCCCGCTTTCTCGATCGAAAGGTTTCCGGTGACCGTGCAGCGCTGGCAGCAGTTCATCGCCGACGCCGGCTATCGGAGAGAAGACCTTTGGTCGACCGAGGGCTGGGCCTGGCAGCAGCAAACAGGTTGCCAGCACCCACAAGGTTGGCTGCCGGATGGAGAGGGCAGCTGGCGGGTCTGCCGCCTGGGTCACCGACAACCGCTCGTGGCTGGGGAGCCGGTACAGCATGTCAGCTACTGGGAGGCAGAGGCCTTCGCTCGCTGGGCCGGGGCGCGGCTGCCGACGGAGGCGGGGTGGGAAAAGGCAGCCGCCTGGGATCCGCGGGCCGGCGTGTCGCGGACCTACCCTTGGGGCGAACAACCTGCCACCGGGCAGCTCGCCAATCTCGGCGGCAACAGCTGGGCACCGGCAGCCGTCGGTAGCTATCCCCTGGGCTCCTCGGCCTATGGTGTGGCGCAGCTACTGGGAGACGTCTACGAGTGGACATCCTCCAGCTTCGAGCCCTATCCGGGATTTCAGGCTTTTCCCTATCGCCGGTACAGCGAGGTCTTTTTCGGTGGCCCCTATCGAGTCCTGCGGGGCGCATCCTGGGCCACGCATCCGCTCGTCGCCCGCAACTCGTACCGCAACTGGGACTTGCCGTGCCGGCGCCAGATCTTTGCCGGGGTGCGGCTAGTCGGGGATCTCGACTGATGTGTCGCTTCGCAGCTTACCTGGGCCCGCCCGTGCCGCTGTCTTCGCTGATCTATGAGCCTCCTCATTCCCTCGAGGTGCAGGCCTACGCGCCGAAAGCGATGGTCTCGGGCACGGTCAACGTTGACGGCACCGGGGTTGCCTGGTGGAGGCCCGGGGTGCGGGAGCCACTTCGCTACGTGAGCGATAAGCCTCCCTGGACGGATGCCAATCTGCCGTCGCTGGCACCGCGGCTCGAAGGCTCCCCGATCCTGGCGGTGGTGCGATCCGCGACCGCCGGAATGCCGGCCGGCGTGGGGGCTGCCCATCCATTCGTCTGTGACGGTCTGGCGGGTTCTCACAACGGCTACTTGGGCAGCTTCAAGGAAGCTGTCGGATGGCCGCTGCTAAAGAGCTTACCGGGAACACTCAGGGCGCAGCTCGACACGGTCTCGGATTCGCTGGTTCTCTTCTTGCTCGTCGTGGCGGCGAGAATGGGAGACCCGGGGTTGTCGTTGCCGGATGCGGCGGTAACAGCCGTCGAGAACGCCGCACGAGCCTGCTCGAGAGCAGGGGCAAAGGCTTCCCTCAACCTGGTCGTGGCTGACCAGCAGCAGGTTGTCGCCGTGCGTGCAGCTCGCGGCGTGGAGCCCAATTCTCTGTACGCTCTGGAGGCCGGGGCGCTGTGGCCTGAGGCGCGCCTGATTGCCTCGGAGCCCCTGGATGACGATCCGGGCTGGGAGGAAGTGGCGCCGGGCCGGGTGGTGACGCTGAGCGCCACGGGGATGGTTTCCGAGCAAATCAGTAGCTGATGGACAGGCAGATCTTTCACCGGCAAGGGCCGTCGTAGAGGAGACAAGACATGATGCGGAAGTACTTGACTGGGGTCCGATTCGGTACGGTTGTGGGCACCCTCGTTTTCCTGTTGGCGTTGTCGAGCAGCGACGGTGAAGACGTCGGGCTTCTGCAGAGCCGGGTGCACAAGCTCGAGGCGACTCCGAAAACCGTCGTGTGGGGCTATTACTCGGCCGATGCACAACCGGTGCTGCGGATCGCTTCCGGCGACGTCGTCGAGGTGGTGACAATGATTACCTCAGGACCACGGGGCCTCGAGCGGGCAGGCGTTGCTCCCGATGAGGTGCAGCCGGCACTACGGGAGATCTATGAGCGGGTGACGGACAAGGGGCCCGGCGGGCACATCCTGACCGGGCCGATCTACGTCGAAGGCGCCGAGCCGGGCGATGTCTTGGAGGTGAGAATCCTGTCGATCGATCTGGAAATCCCCTACGGCTACAACGGTTGTCACGGCTTCCTGCCAGACAACTGTGCCGGCGTCGGCCGAAAGATCATTCGCCTGGACAGGCAGCGGCTGGTGGGTCACTTCGGGGATGGTATCGAGATCCCGCTGCGTCCTTTCTTCGGCAGCATGGGGGTTGCACCGCCGCTGGAAGCCGGGCGCATCAGCAGCAACCCGCCGTGGATCCATGCCGGCAACCTCGACAACAAGGAGCTGGTCGCCGGGACTAGCCTGTTTATTCCCGTGCACGTCGCTGGCGCTCTCTTCGAGGTTGGTGACGGACATGCAGCGCAGGGCGATGGAGAAGTAGACCAGACGGCCATCGAGACCTCGCTGCGCGGGCGCTTGCAGCTGTTCGTCAGGAAAGGGATACACCTCGACTGGCCGCGAGCGGAAACGCCGAGCCATTTCATCACCATGGGCATGGACGAAAATCTCACCAAGGCAACCGAGATCGCCGTTCAGGAGATGGTGGATTTTCTTACCGAAGCGATGGACCTGGCGCCAGGTGAAGCCTACCAACTTGCCAGTGTCGCGGCCGACCTTCGCATTACCCAGCTGGTGGATGGTAACGTCGGCGTGCACATGCTGATACCGAAGGCAATTTTTACCACTCGATAGCGGGAGTTACCTGCATGCGGAGCGTTGGAGTTCAGCGGTTCTCGAGATTTCTGTTCATGGCGTTGTTGCTGTTGGCTGCTGGGGGAAGCTTCGGGGCGCAGGGCCGACCTTCGCTGGCCGATAGGTACGGGGATGTAGCGAACCGCCTGATCGACGCCGCCTTGGCGGACTCATCGGCCTACGATCGCTTGTCACAATTGGTGGATACCTTCGGCCCCCGCTTCAGTGGCACCGATAACCTCGAGCGGGCCATCGATTGGATCCTCGCGCAGATGCGGCGAGACGGACTGGAAGAAGTGCATGGCGAGGAAGTCATGGTGCCGCGGTGGGTGAGGGGTAACGAGTCAGCACAGCTCCTCGAGCCCCGAGTGCGCGAGATGCCGATGCTGGGCTTGGGTGGCAGCATCGGGACCCCCGACGAGGGGATCACCGCCGAGGTGCTGGTGGTGAGCAGCTTCGATGAATTGAAGAAGAGGGCAGCGGAGGCGCGGGGTAAGATTGTTCTGTACGATGCGCCCTTTACCGCCTACGGGCAGACGGTCCGCTACCGAACCACGGGAGCCGTGGAGGCCGCCAGAGTCGGCGCCGTGGCCAGCTTGATCCGCTCCGTCACTCCCTACTCCCAGCAGACGCCCCATACCGGCGGCATGCGCTACGACCCCGCCGTGCGGCGAATTCCGCATGCCGCCCTGACAGTCGAGGACGCTCAGCTGTTGCATCGCTTCCAAGAGCGTGGCGAGCGAATCGTGGTCAGGCTGAGGATGGAGGCCGAGACGCTGCCCGACGTTGTCTCGAGGAACGTGGTTGCTGAAGTTGGTGGCTATGAGAAGCCCGAGGAAATCGTTGTTCTCGGTGGCCACATCGATTCCTGGGATGTGGGTCAGGGCGCCATGGATGATGGCGGCGGTGCAGTTGCCGCTTGGCAGGCTGTGCGGCTCATCCATCAGCTCGGCTTGCGACCGAAACGGACCATTCGTGTGGTCCTGTGGACCAACGAGGAAAACGGCTTGAGAGGCGGGAACGCCTACCACCAGGCCCACGCGGAAGAGCTGGACGAGCATGTGCTGGCCATCGAATCTGATAGCGGCGTTTTCAAACCATCGGGGTTCGGTTTCGCCGGCTCGGACCGGGCTTTCGAGATCGTCCGGCAGATTGGCGACCTGTTGGCAAGGATCGAGGCCGGCAACATTGTTCGTGGCGGCGGTGGCGCCGATATCGGACCGTTGATGAGAGAGGGCGTACCGGGGATGAGTCTGAACGTCGATGGCAGCCGCTACTTCTGGTATCACCACACGCAGGCCGATACCATCGACAAGCTCGATCCGGGGGAGCTAGCTCGATGTGTGGCGGCGATGGCCGTGATGGCCTATGTCGTCGCCGACCTGCCGGAGCGTCTGCCCAAGAGTCAACGCCGCTAGCCCGCATTCCTTCTCATGGCATTCCTGGATGACAGGTAAAGAGAATCGATCGAGGCACGTACCGTGACAGCTCGATTCTGCAAAAGGAGACCATCTCGCGCTCGATGTGCGAAGGGTAGGAGACCATTGTATCGCCCTGCTGTAGGCCGCTGGCGAAGAGTCGCTCCCGAGGATAGAGCTCGGTGAGGGTGGCGAACATCTGCCGCGGGAATCGAAGCGCGCCGATACTGATGGAATGGATGGCCGTCGCCGGCAGTGCGGCGA
>JBHHYG010000235.1:0-6028 GCA_046757445.1 Acidobacteriota bacterium | reverse complement strand
CGCCGCGCGGCAGGCAGGCCAGGCCCGGTCGAACGCTGACCGGGCCTCTCTTCGGCAGGACCCGAGCAGACCCATCAACAGACCCAGCCGTATCTCTTGACGCTGGTTCTCATCTGACGTAGCATATGAGAATTGTGCCGAGACCGGACCGCACGAGGTGGACCTGATGCCTTCTAAAGAATGGGAATACTCGAGCCTGGTGAAGTTGATCTGTGAACAACTGGATATGAGCCAGGAGGATCTCGCACGGGAGCTCGGCGTCAGCTTGGCGTCGGTCAACCGGTGGAAGCACGGACAGGCTACGCCCTCCAAGCTGGCCAAGGCCCAGCTGCAGGCGTTTTGCGACCGGAAAGTGCAGGATGGATCGTTGAACCTCGCCGAAGTGGAGAAGAGCAACGGGCCTCGCCGCAGCGCGTCACGTCGAGGTGGCAGAGGAAAACGATGATGACTGATCACGTCTTGAGGTGCTGACTCGTGACACTGAACGAAGCCGACACCTGTCGCCGCTACGTAGTCCCGAAGCTCCAGGGCGCGGGATGGGACGACGAGCCGCACCGGATCAACGAGCAGGTCACCTTTACCGATGGACGCATCATCGTGTCCGGTCGCAGGGGTCGCCGCCGTCCCGGCAAGCGAGCAGACTACGTCCTGCGCTATCGGCCGGATATGCCCATGGCTGTGGTGGAGGCCAAGGCAGCCTACGCGACGCCGGGACAGGGGCTTCAACAGGCGAAGGATTACGCCGAAATCCTGGGCCTCAAGTTCGCCTATGCGACCAACGGCCACGGCATCATCGAGTTCGACTACATCACCGGACAAGAGCGCGAAACCGAGACCTTCCCCACGCCGCACGAGCTTTGGGCACGGCTGACCGGAGCGGAACCGTTGGCCTCCGAGGCCGCGGAAAAGCTCCTGACCCCGTCCTACCACCTCGGCGGCAAGTCGCCGCGCTACTACCAGGAGATCGCCATCAACCGCAGCGTCCAATCGGTCTTGCAGGGCAGGCGTCGAATTCTGCTCACCATGGCTACGGGGACGGGCAAGACCTTCGTTGCGTTCCAGATTTGCTGGAAGCTCTGGTCCTCGCGTTGGAACCGGACCGGGGAATTCCGCAGGCCGCGCATTCTCTACCTGGCCGACCGAAACGTCCTCGTCGATGACCCGATGGCCAAGACCTTCACGCCGTTCGGCGATGCGCGCTGGAAGATCGAGGGGGGCGTGGCCAACAAGGGCCGCGAGATGTACTTCTCCATCTACCAGGCCATCGCCCGAGACGAGCGGCGGCCCGGCCTCTACCGCGAATACGCGCCGGACTTCTTCGACCTCATCATCGTGGACGAGTGCCACCGTGGGAGCGCGAAGGACGACAGCAACTGGCGCGAGATCCTCGAATACTTCGAGCCCGCCTTCCAGATCGGGATGACGGCCACGCCCCGGCGCAAGGACAACGCCGATACGTATCGCTATTTCGGCGACCCAATTTACCAGTACAGCCTGCGCCAGGGGATCGACGACGGCTTTCTTGCGCCGTACCGGGTACATCGCGTCATCACCACGTGGGACGCCGCCGGTTGGCGACCGAGCCAGGGCGAGCTCGACCGTTATGGGCGGGAGATCCCTGACGAGGAGTACCACACCAATGAGTTCGAGCGGGTCGTGTCCCTTCGTGCCCGGACCGAGGCCGTCGCGCGCCACCTGACGGAGTACATGAAGAAGACGGGCCGCTACGCCAAGACCATCGTCTTCTGCGTGGATCAGGAGCACGCCGACGAGATGCGGCGGGCGTTGAACAACCTGAACGCCGACCTCGTCCGCGAGAACGCTGATTTCGTCTGCCGCGTCACTTCCGACGAAGGCGGCGTGGGCCGAGGGCACCTGAGCAACTTCCAGGACGTTGAGCGACGGACGCCGGTGATCCTCACGACGTCGCAGATGTTGACCACCGGCGTGGACGCGCCGACCGTGCAGAACGTCGTCCTCGTCCGGGTCATCAACTCCATGACGGACTTCAAGCAGATCATCGGGCGGGGCACGCGCGTGCGCGACGACTACGGCAAGCTCTTCTTCAACATCCTCGACTACACGGGCTCGGCCACGCGCTTGTTTGCCGACCCTGACTTCGACGGCGACCCGGTCATCGAGACAGAACAGCGCATCGACGAGGAGGGCCAGCCCACCGAAGGCGAAGTCATCATTACGCCCGAAGAAGAATCGGCTCAGGCGGAAGTGGACCAGGTCGCGGAGCAAGCAACTCCATACGGAGAGCGCCGGAAGTTCTACTTCGACGGCGGCCAGGTGGAGATCGCGGCGCACCTTGTCTACGAGCTGGACGCCGACGGCAACCAACTGCGGGTGGTCAGGTTTACCGACTACACCGCCGAGCGGGTCCGCACCCTTTACGCCAACGCTGCCGACCTTCGGAACCAATGGGCCAACCCGGACCACCGCCAAAAGATCATCGACAAGCTTGCCGAGCGTGGCATCGACTTCGACGAACTGGCCACGGCGGCGAACCATCCCGAAGCCGATCCGCTGGATCTCCTTTGCCACGTCGCGTTCAATGCTCCGCTTCGGACGCGGCGCGAACGAGCGCAGCGGCTCCGCTCGGAGAAGAAGGACTTCTTCGAGCAGTACGGCCCGGAGGCCCGGGAGGTTCTGGACGAGCTGCTCGACAAATACACGGAGCACGGGACGGCGCAGTTCGTCGTGCCCGACGTGCTCGAGGTGCCGCCCATCAGCGAGCGCGGCAACGTGATGCAGATCGCCCGCTACTTCGGCGGCGAGGAGAAGCTGGTCGACGCCGTCAGGCAACTGCAGACGTTGTTGTACGCAGCGTAAGGATAAGGAAGAGACATGGCGAAAGGCGGAAAGAAGACGCAGGAACCCAGGACGACGGCCGAAAGGCTCGGGAACGTCATCAAGTCCTGCCGCAAGATCATGCGGAAGGACAAGGGTTTGTCTGGCGACCTCGACCGCTTGCCGCTTCTTACGTGGGTCATGTTCCTCAAGTTCCTCGACGACATGGAGCAGATCGAGGAGTCACGCGCCAAGATGCGCCGAGCGAAGTACAAGCCGACCATCGAACCGCCGTACCGCTGGCGGGACTGGGCCGCCCAGGAGAGCGGCGTCACGGGACCGGAACTCATTGCCTTCATCAACCAGGAGGAAGCCACCCGGCCGGACGGTTCGAAGGGACCGGGGCTCTTCGCGTACATGAGCGGCCTGCACAACGGCCCCACCAGCCGCAAGCGGGTGATCGCGAGCGTCTTCAGCCGCCTAACCAACCGCATCCAGTCCGGCTACTTGCTTAGGGACGTCATTAACACGGTCAACTCGATCCACTTCGAGTCCCGAGACGAACTCTTCACGCTTGGGCACCTCTACGAGTCCATGCTGCGTGAGATGCGCGACGCAGCCGGGGACTCAGGCGAGTTCTACACGCCACGCCCGGTCGTCCGCTTCATGGTAGAGGCGCTCAATCCGCGCCTGGGGGAGACCATCCTCGACCCGGCCTGCGGTACCGGTGGCTTCCTCGTCGAGACGTTCAATCACCTGGGCAGGCAGGTCAAGACCGTCGAGGATCGGAAGGTGCTCCAGGAGCAGTCCATCCTCGGCGGCGAGGCCAAGCCCCTGCCGTACCTGCTCTGCCAGATGAATCTGCTTCTCCACGGCCTCGAGGCGCCGCAGATCGATCCAGAGAATAGCCTCCGCTTCCCGCTCAACGAAGTCGGCGACCGCGACCGAGTCGACGTGATCCTCACCAATCCGCCCTTCGGCGGCGAGGAGGAACGCGGCATCCTGAGCAACTTCCCGGAAGACAAGCAGACGACCGAGACCGCGTTGCTCTTCCTTCAGCTCATCATGCGCAAGCTCAAGCGCGGGCCGAAGCATGGGCGCGCGGCCGTAGTCGTGCCAGACGGGGTACTTTCCCAAGAGGGGATCGCAGCCCGAGTGCGTGCGATGCTTGTCGATGAATTCAGGCTCCACACGGTCGTTCGTCTTCCCCGTGGAGTTTTCGAACCATATACGAAAAGCAGCACATCGCTGTTGTTCTTCGATACGGCTTCGCCCGAAGACTACGTGTGGTACTACGAGGTGCCCGTTCGGCCGGGCCTAAAAGCGTATACCCAACATCGCCCCTTCGTCTATGAGGAGTGTCAGGATGCGCTTGCATGGTGGGAGAAGCGCGGTGAAACGGAGCGGGCTTGGAAGGTCTTGACGAAGGATATCGTCGCACACAATTACAGTCTCAATTTCCGAAACCCTAGTGCACCGGACAACAGCCGCTTCCCGTCACCCTCGAAAGTCAGTTCAACGCTTGCAGAGGCGTTCAAGAGACTCGAAGAGGTTGCCACAAAACATGCGCGGCTCTGGTCCCACCTCAAGGAGAATGACGGGGCGTGTGAGCGCGTACCGCTGGGTGCGCTGATTCGACAGGTCAAGCGGGAGGAAGTCCTCCAACCGACCACGGAGTACCCCGTTCTCGCGATGGCATGGTACGCGAAGGGGTTGTACGTGAAGCATCGGAAGCTGGGTAAGGAGATCAAGGCGAAGCGCCTGTACCGAGTGGAGCCGGGCGATTTTGTCTACAACCGATTGTTTGCCTGGAAGGGTTCGTTCTCGGAAGCAACGGACGAGCAGAATGGCTGCTTCGTCTCAAACGAATTCCCCACCTTCCGGATTACCGATCGCCGCGTAAGGCCCGGGTATCTCTGGGCGTACTTCTCACAGCCAGCCCTCTGGGATCACATAGAAAGCCTCAGCACGGGCACAACCAGCACGAGCCGTCTCCGCCTTAAGGAAGCCAGACTTCTGTCGTTTGTGATCCCTCTTCCATCAGAGACGGTGCAGGAAGAGCTGATCGCGCTGCTGAAGGATTCCCTGCGCGTCGAGCAGGAGTTGAAGGAGCTGGCGGAGACCCAGGGCGCTTTCCTTCCCGCAGTCCTGGAGCGTGTGCTCCCTCTGGAGGTTTAGGTGAAGGCTTATGGCGCCTAGGCGAGACCAATCGAGTGATCCGATGACGGACACCGACCGACCGACAGGCGAGAGAGAGCGAGGTGGCTGCGTCGGCTCGCCGGCCGTCCCCCGACGACCCCCTGGAGGGGCCTTTACGGTGACGGAGCGAAACACGCGCTCTGCGAGCCGTCGATCGCCGCTGCTCCTGGCCCGGGTGTCGAGGGTGGAACCATAAACATGCCGCGCAAAAAGACAATGAAGCCCGGTGGGAAGGAGAAGATGCTCCTGCCCGGACGAGATCCCAAGGAACTCGTCCTGACGGTTGCTGGGAATATCATCAAGCACCTCGGCGTGCAGATGTACGCCGGGCGGCCGGTACCGGCTATTGCGGAGCTAGTCTCAAACGCGTGGGACGCCGACGCCACGCAGGTCGATGTCCGCCTTCCCCTTGACGAACCATGGGACCCGGACAACGACGAGCAAACCATCACGGTGTCGGACAACGGCAACGGGATGACGTGGGACATGGTGCGCGATGCCTACCTGAACGTCGGTCGTGATCGTCGGAAGGTAGAGAAGACGGATAAGTCACCGGGCGGCCGCCGCCTGCAAGGACGAAAAGGGGTCGGAAAACTCGCGGGGTTCGGAATAGCGGACATCCTCGAAGTCCAGACCGTATACGAGGACAAGGACCCGGGCCTGAAGGAACACGTACTTATTTGGTTCAAGCTCGATCTATCCGACATAACGCAGGTTGAACAAGGCCCGGCTCCGGCTGACGTGGTTTTTGCCGGGCCGATCAACAAGGCTCCGAAGGAAGCAAGAACGGCCAAGGGCACTACCGTTATTCTGCGCCACCTACATGAGCGCAAGGCGCGAAACGCCGACAACTTCCACCACAGCATGGCCCAGCGTTTCCTGCTAATCGGCCCGAGGTTCCGCGTTCGCATAAACGGCGAGGACCTGCGTGAAGAAGACATCAAGCTACAGTGGCGCGAGCCGAAGAAGGGCTGGGCACGGAACGTGTCAACGAGTTTGAGACACTTCGTGTTCGCATTTAGTGAGCATCCAT
>JBHHYG010000234.1:0-6044 GCA_046757445.1 Acidobacteriota bacterium | reverse complement strand
GCTGGTGCTGGAGGTCCGCAACGCGCCGGTGCCCAACCGGGTGACGGCGAGGCTCGGAGGGGAGAAAGTGGTGCGGCAGCTGGAACCGGGCGAAACGGTGGAGCTACCCTTTCATCCTGGCCATCATTTTCCGTTCGATGCCGGTACGTTCCTGTATCGCTTCACCGTTACCTCCAGCTCGGGCTTCGTTCCCCGCCTGCGGAACAACGACAACCCGGACTACCGCTATCTCGGTCTCTTCGTGCGACCGCGCGTGGAGCTGGTGGCTGTCGACGGCCACATCGAGTAGCGGTCGACATGGGCCTGCTCGCCCGCATATCTCAACGGCTTGCTGCTGCGGGCGCGGGAAAGGGCGCGTTCGCTGCGTTGCGCTTGCTCGGGCTCCTCGACGTATTGTCAAATACGCCTCCGGTGCCCTCCCGGCGCGCGCCTTGCGCCCGCGCCCCTTCCCACGCCCTCGCGACGCAACCCGTTGAGAAATGCGGGCTAGTGACCGGAGCGGTTCGCTGCCTTCGGCCGCTTCGGCCTGACCGGCGGGTTCTCCGCCAGCATGTGGGTGACTTCCTGGATGGCACGCTCGAGCTGTGGATCGTGGCCCTTGGCCATCGCCGAAGGGTCAGCGATGACCTCGATATCCGGGTCGACGCCGTGACTCTCGATGATCCACTTGCCGTCGGTGCTGTAGATGCCGAAGGTGGGCACGGTAACGAAGCCGCCGTCGATGAGCTGCGGGGCGCCGGTGATGCCGATGAGCCCACCCCAGGTACGGGTACCGATCAGCGGCCCGACGCCCGCCTCTCTGAAGTAGAAGGGGAAGGCGTCGCCGCCCGAACCGCTCCAGTGGTTGATGAGCATCACCTTGGGACCAAAGTGGGCGATCGGTGGCCACTGCCAGTCCTTGCCGTCGCGCACGCCCCAGTAGTTGTAGATGGGGCGGTTTAGCAGCTCGACGAAGCGGTCGGGAATCTGGCCGCCGCTGTTGAAGCGCTCATCGATGATCAGGCCTTGCTTGTCGATCTGGGCGACGAACTGTCGTAGCAGCTCGTTCTGACCGTTGATGCTGGTGTCGGGCACGTAGACATAACCGACGCGGCCGCCGGTGGCCTCCTCGACCCTCTTCCTATTGTCGTTGATCCAGGCGAGGTTGCGGAGCCGGTACTCGCTGCCGAGCGTCTTGACCAGCACCGTGCGAGCGTCATCCAGGGTGGGCCGGTCGTTGACGGTGAGCTCCACAACCTGGTCGGCGAGGCCCTGAAAGGCGGCCCAGGGGTCCTCAGAGGTATCGATCGGCATGCCGTTGACGGCCAGCAGATAATCGCCCTCGTTGACATCGACGCCGGGTATCTTCAAGGGTGAGCGCACCTCGCTGTCCCAGGGTGCGCCGTCGATGATCTTGGCGATCCGGTAGGCACCGTTCTCGATAGAGAAGTCGACGCCGAGGAGGCCTACGCCGCGCCGCTCCGGGGTCTCCGTATCGCCTCCGCCACGGTAGGTGTGGCCGGCGTTGAGCTCTGCGATCAGGTCGCCGATGATGGCGTTGACGTCCCAGCGCGTCACCGCGTCGTCGATGAGGGAGTTGTAGCGCTCGCCGATCGCCGTCCAATCCACGCCGTGCATGTTCCGGTCGTAGAACATGTCGCGCTGCAGCCGCCAGACGTCGCTGAAGATCTGCCGCCATTCGGCGACGGGATCCACCGTCATCTCGAGCCCGTCCGTCGACATGGGCGACTCGATCTTCTGTCCCGGCGCCACGTCGATGATGGCGAAGCGGTCGTTGCTGACCAGGAGGATCTTCTTGCCGTCGGCCGATACCTCGAAGCCGTCGGCGTCGCCGATGATCGTCTTTTCCTCTCGTGCCTCGAGGTCGAAGAAGGCGATCGGACTGTCCTCGTCGTCCGAGCCGGTCCTCGGCAGGCGCCGGTAGATGACCTTGCCGGAGGTGGCGAAGAGCTCGGCGTAGTTGCCGGCCTCCGGCGGTAGCACGACAAGTCGGCTCTCGAATCCCTCGAGGTCGATGTCGACGGCCTCGGCTTCCTCCGCGCCCTCCTCTTCTTCACCACCGGCCTCAGGTTCTTGCGCCGCGCCGGTAGAGGCGGACTCCTCGTTCTTTTCCTCCCCCGCCACCTTCTCCTCATCGTTGCGGGGCAGCAGAGGCGAAGGCACGTCCTTGCGTAACGGCACCGCCGCGATCTCGGTGCTGTTGGCGTACACCCAGCTGTTCTGGAAGTCGCCGTAGCTGGGAGAGATGTTGCGGTTGGTCTTCAAAAAGAGGAAGTCGCCATCAGGGCCGAAGACAGGGTCGTACTCTCCATAGAAGCCGCTGGTTACCTGGTGCAGCTCGCCATCGTGAGTGTCGTAGAGGAATACGGCCTCATGGCGGTTCGGCAAGCCGCGGGAATAGGCCAGCCAGCGGCTGTCGGTTGACCAGCTCACCCGGAAGTTGGCCAGGTCGCCGTGGTACATCCATAGACCCTCGTCGATCTTGGTGAGCTCTCCAGATTCGGTGTCATAGTTCCTGATCGTCATCGTCTGGTCGATGAAAGCGATCTTCTTGCTGTCGGGTGACCAGAACGGCGTATAGCGAAATCCTGCACCGAGCGAGGTCAGCGTCCTGGGCTCGCCGCTGCCATCGGCGGCCTCAACGGTGAGCTCGTATTCTCCCGTGCGATCGCTGAAGTAGGCGATTTGCTCGCCGTCGGGTGACCAGGTCGGATAGCGATCGGCGGCGCCGGAGGAGCGAGTGAGGTTGCGAGTGAGGCCGTGTTTCGCCGGTACGGTGAAAATATCGCCGCGTGCCTCGAAGAGGGCCCGTTTGCCGGTCGGCGAGATATCGCCGCTGGTAATGAGGTTGGCCACCTTCTCGAGGCGGGGCTTGAGCGTCGCGCGATCGGTCACCACCGTGATCGGCACCTCGTGGGTTTCGTCGCTCGCCAGATCCAGCAGGTAGAGACGGCCGCCGGCCTCGAAGACAATGTCGGAGGGGCCGATCGCCGGGAAGCGGATGTCGAAGTCCTCGAAGAACGTGACCTGGCGCACCGCCTCGCTCTGCAGATCGTAGGCCCAGATATTGGCTCGCTTGTTGGCGTCCCGGTCGGAGAGAAAGTAGAGGGTCGAACCGTGCCACATCGGGTGAGCATCGTTGGCGACATTGTGGGTGATGTTGCGGGCGCTGTAGTCGTTGAGGTCGAAGAGCCAGATCTCCGGCGCCATGCCGCCCCGGTAGCGCTTCCAGGTGCGAAAGTCGCGGCTGATGGGGATGTAAGCGAGGACCTTGCCGTCGGGCGAGATGGCGCCGAACTCGCCGTAGGGCACCGGCAGCTTCTCCGGCAGACCGCCGTGACGGGTGGTTCGATAGAGCTTGTTGAAACGGTTCTTCTCGCTGGTCATGCCGGTGGCGAAGAGGATGGATTCACCATCGGGGTACCAATCCAGCATGCGGTCGCTCGTGGGGTGGTGCGTGAGACGCTCCACCAGGCCGCCGCCGACCGCCACCACATAAATGTCGGTGTTGCCGTCGTAGTTGCCGCTGAAGGCGATGCGGGAGCCGTCGGGCGAAAAGCGCGGGAAAGACTCCTCGCCGCTCGGCGTGCTCAGCCGCTGGGCGGTGCCACCCGTCTTCGGGACGATCCAGATGTCGCCGGCATAAACGAAGGCGATGTGGCTGTCCGAGACGTCGGGATAGCGCAGCATGCGGGCGTTGATCTGGGCGTGCGCCGGCTGCGCGAGCAGAAGGATCGAGGAGAAGAGGATGGCGAACGCGATCAGAACCTTGGCTCGGCGCATGGCGAAACTCCTGGCTCGTGTCGACGCTGGAGGCGTACAAAAATCGACACCATGGGTTGGGTATGAGTGGAAACTATCAACCCCGGGGCAGCGGGTCCAATTGCGGATTCCGTCACCGGGTGCGCAGTGCTACGAGCGGATCGACACGCGATGCCCACCGTGCAGGCCGCCAGGCCGGCAGCGGCCGGCCGCCACAAGCGGCGGCATTTCCCGGCGGCCGGCTCGCCGATCCTTTGCACGGTATGACGAGCAACGAGCACAGCCGGTTTCAAGAATTCGCCGCATTCCCCTCTCGCGCCGGCCTGTAATTGCTGTTACCTGAACCAGCTTGCCTCCGTTGAGGTGTGCAAATGGTTGTGCAACAGTGGCTCGCGCCCGACGGCGGGACGTCGGCTCGCACTCTACGGCGGAGCGTTGGGTTGCGCCCTGCGGTGAGCGTCCGGCGCCGTGAGCCGTTTCACACGAACGACGACGAGAGGATTCAATGCGATCTCCTTTTCGGTGGAAGGCTTTTCTCCTCGCCTTTGGGATATCGCTCCTCGCGTCCCCTTGGGGGGCGCACGCCCAGGAACAGGCCTTCGACCAGGACAAGGACATCCGCACCGGCCCGGAGGTGGGCGGGCAGGTCCCATCCTTTCGCGCTCTCGACCAAAACGGCAACTGGCAGACCTTAGACTCCTTGAAGGGCCCGAAGGGTCTGATGCTGGTCTTTCACCGCTCCGCCGACTGGTGACCGTTCTGCAAGACCCAGCTCGTCGAGCTGGAACGTACCAAGGAAGAGTTTTTCGAGCAGGGGCTGGGCATCGCCTCGATCAGCTACGACAGCCGGGCGATCCTGCAGCACTTTTCCCGCCGTGTCGGCATCAGCTTCCCGATGCTCTCGGATCCCGGCTCCGAGATCATCCGTGCCTTCGGCATCTTCAACCACAACATTCCGCCTACCAACTATCGCTACGGTGTGCCGTTCGCCGGCACCTACATCCTGGACGAGAACGGTGTCGTGGTGTCGAAGTACTTCGAGAAGGACCGCCGCGAGCGCATCAGCGCCGAGGCGGTGCTGATGAAGGAGTACGGTATCGCCGAGGGGAGGCGCGTCGAGCTGCGCAATCGACACCTGACGATCACCGCCTACGCCAGCCAGGACACGGTGTGGCGGGGCAGCCACATCAGTTTGGTTCTGGACGTGGAGACCGCTCCCGAGATCCACGTTTACGCGCCCGACAATGAGAGCTATCTGCCGGTGTCGTTCGGCATCGACGACAATTCCGCCGTCAGCGAAGTGCTCGAGACCGACTTTCCGCCGGCTGAGATCGTCGATCTGCCGGCGATCAAGGAGCGCGTGCCGGTCTACGCCGGCCGGTTCCGCATCACCCGCGACCTGATCGTCTCGCTGGAGATCGAGCAACCGGAGCTCGAGCTTACCGGCAGCTTCGAGTACCAGGCCTGTGACGAGGAGTTCTGCTACCTGCCGGTGAAGATCCCGCTCGACTTCCGCTTCGAGGTCAAGGAAGTGGACAGCGAGCGCGTACCGGAGTCGATGCGCAAGCCGGGCACCTCGGGGCGCTGACACCGTCACAGCGGTGGGGCCACGGAGTGCTGGCCTGCGGCACGCTGGGTGGCAAGAAAGGGGAAGCATTCGCGGCGGCAGGTGGGATAGGCTGCGGCGAGATGGGGACCTGCGCGAGGCCGCCTCCGTGGCACTGGCTGTGGTGGGTCCCTGGTTCCTCGGCAGACAAGCACCGGCCAGCCCCGATGATCGAAGAACACGGAATCCGAACCTTTCACGGACCGCGCGTCTGGGCCGGCCTGCTGGTGTCGTTCGCCTTCATCCTGCTGCTCGGCTGGGGGCTGATCCAGGCCATGCAGGCCTACCTGGCCCGCCTCGACCAGATCGCCCGGCTCTCGCCCGACACGGCCATCGCCAGGGCCGGCCTGTCGATGCAAATCCTGGGCGTAGTGATGGGGGCGCTCGCCATCGGCACCGCCCTCTATACCTACCGCGCGTCGAGAAAGGTCATCGACAACCGCCAGCTGCCGCCGCCCGGCACCTGGGTGCTGGGCAAGCCCGTCGTCGTCGGCGGCGATCGGGCGGTGTTGATGGGTCGCATCGGCTACCTGCTGGCCGCCCTGCTGGCGGTCTCGGGCCTCGCCGCCGCTGCGCTCATCTGGCGCTTCGTCGACCTGATGATGTCGGGCGTCGGCCCGGCCTAGCCCGAACTTCTCAACGGCTCGCGGCTGCGCGTACGCAATGGCGCGCGATG
>JBHHYG010000233.1:0-6052 GCA_046757445.1 Acidobacteriota bacterium | reverse complement strand
GTCATCGCGGCCCTGGCGCCCGCGCAGCCGCGAGCCGTTGAGAAATGCGGGCTAGTGTGGTCTCGGGAAGCTCATCGAACTGATGGCTCGGGAGCTTGCCGCGGCTGCGATAGAATCTCTACGGTCGAGATTCGCATCGGAACGCTCACCCTATAATAAGAGGCTGTCCATTTCGCTGCGACTGGCAATCCCCGGAGGAAAGATGCAGAAACCGGAACACCGGGCCCGATGGTGCGCCGTGGCGTGCATGCTTCTCCTGGGCTCTGCCCTCAGCCAGCCGGCCCCCGCCAGCACGCAGGCCGACGCCGGCCTGCTGCTCCGCGACGCCCTCATCGTCGACGGTCGCGGCCGGGTTCCCTATCTCGGTGAGGTTTTGATCGCCGACGGCCGTATTACCGCTGTCGGCGAACCGGGCAGCGTCGTCTACCAGCCGGGAATGGAGGTGCGCAACCTCGGGGGCCTGACCCTCGCTCCCGGATTCATCGACATCCACAACCACTCCACCGACGGCCTACTTCGTCAACCACGGGCCGAGGCCTTGGTATCCCAGGGTCTGACCACCGTCGTCGTCGGCGCCGACGGTAGCTCACCTTGGCCGGTCAGCGACTACCTGAAGCGGCTCGAGCAGGCTCGCCCGGCGGTGAACGTGGCGGTGATGGCCGGCCACGGCACCATCCGGCGCGCGGTGATGGGGGAGGACTTTCGCCGCGAAGCCACCGACGCCGAGATAGAGGCCATGAAGACGCGGCTACAGCAAGCCATGGCGGAGGGCGCATTCGGCCTCTCCACCGGCCTCGAGTACGACCCCGGTTTCTACTCTAGCACCGCCGAGCTCATCGCCCTCTCCAGGGTGGCGGCCGCCGACGGCGGCTTCTACATGTCACACATGCGCGATGAGGAAGAGGGTGTCATGGAGGCCATCGACGAGGCCATCGAGATCGGCCGTAGCGCCGGGCTGCCGGTGCAGATCTCCCACATCAAGATGGGCAACGCCAGCGTCTGGGGGCGTGCCGCTGAGGCCCTGGCCAAGATCCGCAGCGCCATCGCCTCCGGCCTCGACATCACCGCCGACTGGTATCCCTACCCGGCCTGGTCTTCGTCGCTGTCGATTGTCGTCCGCTCCCGTCGCTTCACCGACCCCGAGACGGTCGCCGAAGGCCTGGCGGCGCTGGGCGGCCCCCACCGATTGCAGATCACCAACTATCCGCCCGATCGGTCGATCGAGGGCCTGCGCCTCGACGAGATCGCCGAGCACAACGACCTCACGCCGGTCGAGCAGTACATCGACATGATGCGCAACGGCGGCGCCAGCGTTATCGGCCACACCATGAGCCGCGACGACGTCGACACCTTCGCCGCCGATCCGCTGGTGATGGTGGCCAGCGACGGTGGCATTGGCAGCTCCCATCCCCGCGGCGCCGGCACCTTTCCCCGCGTTCTGAGCCGCTACGTGCGCGAGCGTGGCCTGCTGCCGATCGAGCGGGCCATTTACAAGATGACCTCGCTACCGGCCCGCCGCCTCGGGCTCAGCGAGCGGGGAACGATCGAGGTGGGGGCAGTTGCCGATCTGGTGGCCTTCGACGCCGCCACGGTCAGCGATCGCAGCACCTTCGAGCAACCGCACCTTCTGGCCACGGGCATCGACAGCGTCTGGGTCGGCGGCGAGCTGGTGTGGAAGGACGGCAAGAGCACCGGCAACCGACCAGGGCAGGTGCTCCGCTAGTGCGTCGAGGCCGATTCGTCGCACTGGAGGACCGCCATCTCCATGAAGGAGATCATCAGGCGGGCGCGCTTGCCCAGGCTGCCAGCTTCGAGTAGCGCCTGCTTCTGTGTAGCATCGAAGGGGCACGACATCGACAGTGAGTTGACCAGTTTCTCGTCCCGGCTGCTCTCGAGGACCTGCCAATCGGTGTCGAGGCCGCGGGCCTCGAAATAGGCCTCCAGCGTCAGGAACAATCGCTGCCGATCGATGCGGCTGTCGTCACCCTCCTCGAGATCCCCCCGGTAGGGGCTCCAGTCGGGGACCACCTGGCGGAAGGGGGTCTTGGCGGGCAGCTCGGCGGCAACGCTGAACCTGCACACGCCGGTGAGGATGACCAGGTAGCGGCCGTCATCGGTTTCGCTGAACGAGCTGATGCGACCGGCGCAGCCGATGCTGCAAAGCGGTGGTCTGTCGCCGCCAGCATCCGGGTCGCACGGCTGGACTACGCCGACCATGCGTTGCGCCCCGAGGGCCGCCTCGGTCATCGACAGATAGCGCGGCTCGAAGATGTTCAGCGGCAGCCTGCATCGGGGTAACAACAAGACCCCGGAGAGGGGAAAGATCGGCAGGGTGCGCGGCAGGCTGTTGAAGCTCGGTTCGAAGGATCCGACGGTCACCAGAGGAGCCCCCTTGTCAACGTGTCGCTGAGCTGTTTACTGGTCACCACTGAGAAATGCGGGCTAACGATTCATCGGTAGCCGCGGGGAAGATTCCGTGCCTCCAGCATCGTACATCGTTATAGTATCGTGCCCTTCGATCGCCCCCGCGAAGAATCGTGCGCAAGCACCGTGCTTCGCGTCTGCCGCGAGGATTCCAATATGAGCTCGGATGCCCGTAAGCGCCTCGGTTTGATAGGCCTGGGCCGTTTCGGACAGTTCGCCGCCCTGCACCTGCGCCAGCATTTCGAGGTCGTTGCCGCCGACCGGGCCAATCTGCGCCAGGTCGCTCGCAAGCTGCAGGTGCATTGGGCCACGCTCGCCGAGGCAGCGAGCTGTCCCTACGTCGTCCTGGCCGTGCCCGTGCAGAGCTTCCAGCAAGTCCTGGGAGAGATCGGCGCACACACGCAAGCGGGAAGCCTGGTGATCGATGTCGGCTCGGTGAAGGTGCGGCCGGTGCAGCAGATGCTCGCCGCCCTTCCCGAGGAGGTGGAGATCCTCGGCACTCATCCGATGTTCGGCCCGCAGAGTGCCGCCCGCAGCCTTCGCGGCCAACGCATCGTCTTGTGCCCGGTGCGCACCGAACGGCTGGAGCGAGCGCGGTCCTTTCTCGTCGAGCGGATGGGACTGGACGTCATCGTCTGCGACGCCGAAACCCATGATCGGGAGATCGCCCACACGCAGGCGCTGGCCCAGTTCGTTGGCCGCGCCCTCGCTGCCCTCGAAGAGAGCGAATCTGCCGTGCGCACGCCCGCCTACGACTACCTTCGCAAGGCCGCCGACACGGTCGGCGAGGATACCTGGGAGCTGTTCGCCGCCATCCAGAACCTCAACTCGCACGCCGCCACCATACGTGAGGAGCTGCTGGCACATCTACAGAACCTGCAAGCGGAGCTGGCCGCCGACCGGGCTCCAGACTCTTCCACCGCCAGCGACTAGCGGCCATGCTCCGACAGAGGGATTACGGACCGGTTCGGTATTTCGCCCTGGCTCGCTCCATCGCCGGCCGCGCCTTGCTGACCTCGGGTATTTACTTTGTCGATAACCTACTCATCGATACCGGCCCGTCGAACGCCCGTTCGGAGTTCGACAAGATCCTCGAGAACCTCACCGTCGAGCAGATCGTACTCACCCACCATCATGAGGATCACACCGGCAACGCCGCCGGCGCTGCCCAGCGGCTGGGGGTGACGCCGCTCGCCTATGCTTCCGGCCTGCCCTTGTTACGCCGGCCGCCGACTCTGCCTCCCTACCGGCTGTTGGTGTGGGGGAAGCCGGCGCCCTGCGAGGCGGCAGCGCTGACGGCCGAGATTCACACCCGTAACTACTGCTTCGAGGTGCTGCACACGCCCGGCCATGCTCCCGACCATGTCGTCCTGTACGAGCCGGATCAGCGCTGGCTGTTTACAGGGGATCTCTATCTTGCCGACCGACTGAAGGTGCTCCGTAGCGACGAAGAGATCGGTGGCATCATCTCCTCCCTGCGCCAGATGCTGCGCGTGCCAGACTGCCAGCTGTTTTGCCAGCACAGCGGCGGCCATCGCAGCCATCAGCAGCGGCTGGCCGCTAAGCTCGACTTCCTGCTCGGCTTGCAGGAAAAGATCGTGGTGCAACACGAGGAGGGCCGGACAATGGCCGAAATCACCCGGGCGCTGAAGCTGCAAAAGCCCTTCTGGAGAATGATCAGCCGCGGCGAGTTCTCGGGGGTGAACCTGGTAGCGGCCCTGCTGCAAAACGCCGGAATCGATGTCTGAGCGCCAAGGGATGCTTCCTCCACCCAGCACTAGCCCTCCGCAACCCCACGCCGCTGCGAAGCCTTTATCCAACGGCATGGGCAGGTCGCTGATAGATTGGTATCGTCGCCATGCTCGCCAGCTGCCCTGGCGAGCCACCTCCGATCCCTACGCCATCCTGGTTGCCGAGATCATGCTGCAGCAAACCCGGGTGGATACGGTACGAGACCGCTACGCGGCCTTTCTCGACCGCTTCCCTGACCTGGGCTCGCTGGCTGCTGCCGAGTCGGAGGAGGTACTGACCGCATGGTCGGGTCTCGGCTATTACCGGCGGGCCCAGGCGCTGCACGCCCTCGCCCGCAGGGTGATGCAGGAGCATGACGGACGGCTTCCAGCCGACCTCGAGGGGCTGCGCAGCCTGCCGGGCATCGGCCCCTACACGGCGGCGGCGGTGGCCTCGATCGCTTTCGGGGTGCCGGCCCTGGCGCTCGACGGCAACGTCGGCCGTGTCCTTTGCCGGCTGGCGGCGGTGCGGGAAGATCCCCGCCGCCCCGTCGTTCGCAGACAACTGCAGCGGCTCACCGCCGGTTGGTTCCGCCACTGCTCTGCCGGCGATCTCAACCAGGCGCTGATGGAGTTGGGGGCGCGCATCTGCCGACCCCGCTCCCCCCGCTGCCGAGAGTGTCCCTGCCAGCAGCTTTGTCAGGCCCGCAAGACCGGTATCGAGGAACAGATCCCTCCCTCCCGCAAGCAGCCCGTGCGCCCGGTCAACGAGGCAGCCGCGGTCATCGAAGAGGATGGCCGCTACCTGCTGATCCGCGGCCAGCGCCCCGGCCTGCTACAAGAGATGTGGGAGTTTCCGACCCTCGATTCGCGGCTGAAGCCGCAGAAAAAGCTTGATGGCGGCCCCGCCCTGCAGGGGAGATCATCCCTCCGCCTCTACCTGCTGGAAATGGGCTGGCAGGTGGAGCTGGGCGAAACGCTGGGTGAGATCCGCCACGCCATCACCGACCGGAGTATCCGTTGCCGTGTCTATCGGGGACGGTGGCAGCAGAAGGCAACCTCCCCACTGCCCCCCGACGACGGCGGCGACCACCCGGCCAGGCCCACCGCGGACGCCGCCGACAGCACCGCCACAGGTCAAAAGCCGACGCCCGAGAGCGGCTGGTTCACGCCGCTGGGAGCCACACGACTGCCGCTGGCCGCATCGGCGGTCAAGATCCTCAGCCAGCTCCTGCACGCTGACTTGACCCCCTCCGGAACGGCTCGCTAAGCTACTCTGGTTCCTAGGCAACCACTGGGCATTCACCGGGCGGCCCTATCGTCTAGCCTGGCCTAGGATGCGTGGTTCTCAGCCACGAGACCGGGGTTCAAATCCCCGTAGGGCTGCCATTCCCACCCTGAGTTCGCACGCTTCAGCCCCGCGGCCAGTACATGAGCACCGCCACTCCGGCCAGGCACATCAAGGCACCAACGACGTCGGGACGGTCCGGCGTGGTGCCGTCGAAGTAGTTACCCCAGAGCAGGGAGGCGACGACGAATACGCCACCGTAGGCGGCGTAGACGCGGCCGAAGTGGGCCGGTTGCAACGTCGGTACGAAACCGTAGAGAACGAGGAGCGCCGCACCGACAAGGCCGAGCCACGGACTCTGCCCTTCCCGGAGCCACTGCCATACGAGGTAGCCGCCGCCGATCTCGAAGGCGGCAGCGACCACGAACAAGGAGACGGAAACCAGAATCACGGCCGCAGCCATGAGACCTCCTACGGTATACCAGCTCTGCCTGCCGACCGGGACCGAAGCGGCGGTCCGGCGACTGGCGACTCGAGGCGCCGCCTAGCCTGCATTTCTCAACGGGTCGTGAAGCGAGCGGGCGCAAGGGCCGTGAGGACAAGGCGCGCG
>JBHHYG010000232.1:0-6116 GCA_046757445.1 Acidobacteriota bacterium | reverse complement strand
GACCCGCCCACACGCAGCTCGACGGTGCCCTCCTTGATCGCATACATGAGGTCGCCCGGGTCGTCGACGGCGAAGATGACCTCCCCGGCCGCCACTGGTATGCCGCCGGCTTCGGCCAGCAATGCGTTCGCTCCCTCCGCCAAGATGACACAGCTGGCGAGCACATCGCCCTCTTCCCGCCCAGTACGGACGCCGACAGCGCGGCCTTCTTCGAAAAGCAGCTCCTCGACATTGGTTTCGTTGATGATAAACGCTCCCGCTTCCTCCGCCTTGCCGGCAAACCAGCGGTCAAACTTGGAACGCAGGGCGGTAAAGGTGTGATTGAAGGGAGGCTTGTCAAAGCGTGCGCTCTTGAGGTCGAGAGCCACCTGGGTGTCCTCGTCGAGGGTAACCCAGCGGCGGTTGACGATATGGCGCTCGATGGGGGCTTCCTGCCAGAACTCCGGCACTAATTCGTGCAGCACGTTCGAGTAGAGGATGCCGCCGAAGATATTCTTGGCGCCGGGGAAATCACCGCGCTCGATCACCAGGACTTCCACGCCTTGGCGTGCGAGCGTCAGGGCCGCCGCAGTGCCGGAAGGGCCGGCACCGACGACGATCACCTCGAAGCGCTCAGTGGACATCCGTCAGCGGCGGAGGTAACGGGCCGCGCACCGCCCCTCCGGTTGCCGATGAGCACGGCGGGGCCGAGCGCTCGTCGATCAAAGTCGCGTTTCCTGGAATCAATGTAACCTATTCTAAATAAAAGGCTTACGGAATGCACTGCGGAAAACACTAGCACGCCCGAACCCGCGTCTCAACCAGCCCGGGAGCTAGCCCGCATTCCTCAACGAGTCGTGAAGCGAGCGGGTGCAGGGGCTGCGAGGACAAGGCGCGCACCGGCTCGAGGGCGCAGGCGTACTCGTGCAGTACGTCGAGCCCTCGAGCCAAGCGCAACGCAGTCATCGCCTGCCATTGCGCTCGCGCAGCCGCGAGCTGTTGAGAAATGCGGGCTAGGGGCGATGCTATACTGGATCCGTATTGTGAGGTTGCGGCGAGGGTCATGAAGGCGAGTACAAGGCAAGACGACCAGACAAGGGTGGGGCGCGTCGTGGCGCAGAAACGACCCGACGTTTCTCTGCGTCGTAACGCCACGGTCGTGGCGGCCGTCGTCGCTGTTTGCCAGCTTCTGGCCAGCGGCACCGCTCTGCCGGCGGGGACAAAGAAGGAGGGCCAGATCCCCCAGGGTTCCCAGGCACCGGCCGCCGCATCCGAGACAAGTCTGACGCTCTCCGCCGCAGCGGTGACGGTGACCTTTCCCGCCGGCCAAGCTCAGTGGGGACGCCTTTTGGCCGGCTATGCCGACGCCGCCGCCGCTTTCTATCGACGGCTGCTAGGGAAGCCGGTCCCCGCTGGCCGATTGCGCTGGCGGCCCGTGGCCACGACTGCGGACACGACAACCGGCGGTGTGGACATCGAGCGGCAGACCGGCCCTCTCACGCTTTCCTTCCACGATTCCTTCTCGTTGCTGGCCAGCGACCACGGGGTCGCCTACGCCACAGGCTACGCCCGCTGGCTCACCAGCTATGCCGTGGCGAGGCTCTACTGGACTGACCAGCGACCCACGGCTACGGCTACCTGGGTGGCCGATGGCGCGGCCCTCTATCTGACCGATTTGCTTTCTCGCCAGGAGCACGCCACCACCCCATTGCTCTACGGTCTCGAAGCAGCGTACGTGCGCGCCGTCCGAGGAGGGCAACCCGTCCTTCCGGGCGCAGCCGAAAGCAGCGATAATTCGGAGGCGACACGCGGCAAGGCCTATCTGACGTTTCGCTTGCTGGAAGCGCTCTATGGTGGCTCTCGCGTTGCGGCTGCTCTCCGTGCAACCTCGATGCCGACGACCCGCGGCTTCTCTGCTGTAGCGGTCATCGCCGCCGCGTTCTCGGGGGAATTGCAACCCGATCCCGGAGCTGTGCTCGCGACCTGGCTCGAGCCCAACGCCACAATCGACCTGGGGCTGGCGAAGGTGAAGATCGATCGGCAAGGTCGCCGCTTGAGCGGGCAGGTGACACGAAAATCGGAGATCCCCGTGCCTGTTCACCTGGAGATCCGCCTTGCCAATGGTGGCCTTGTCCCCCTGGACTTTGCTGCTGGCACCGCGGCGGTCCACTGGGAAACTACGCTGCAGGACGAGCCTGTCGAGGTGCGTCTCGATCCCGCGGCTCTGCTGCCGGATATCAACCGCGGCAATAACCGGTACGGGTTCGGTAGCGCCGCACCCATCAAGAACTTTTTCGAGCTCGATGATATCGTGCGCATCGGTGAGCTGCATTTCGATGGCCACGTGGAGATCGTCAACGGTAAGCGAGTAGAAGAGTTCACCGTCACTTTGGCCAACCTGACCAAGGAGACCATCGGCCTCGGCCTGTTGGTCAGCGCCCAGTGGTTAGATCGGCCAGCGGAGCGCCGGCAGCGAGCGATCTTCGTCAACCTCCCCGCCGGAGAGCAGCGTCTAGCCAGAGACTTCCTCGTCTATCCTCGCCGTGGCCGTGGGAGAGCGCGGATCGAGGCTCGCTACTGGCGGGCCGCCGATCCCCAGGCGCTGACCAGCCGCTTGCTCCGGGATGCGGCAGATTTGGTGAACTCCTACCTGCTGATTCGCGCGCCTGCCGAGGCCAACTTGACCGTTGCAGGCGCCATGTCAGCGCCCCCCGAGGTGGTGCAGGTGGCGGAGCTGACCGTGCCGACGTCAGCGTCTTCTGGTGGCGCCACCAGCATGCCCTTTGCCCCCACCTCGAGTGCCGGAGCAGGAGCGTCGAACAGCGTCGCAGGGGAGAAGAAGCGCTCTCCTCTCTCGGTTCGGATCCTCAGTCCCGAGGATGGGGCATTGCTCGTGGGGGAGCTCGTCTTCGAGGTGGCTGTGGATGCTGCCGGCAACCAGGTGGGTGAAGTGGAGTTCTACATCAACGATCGCTTACTACAGTCACGATCCCGTCCGCCCTACCGTATGGTCTGGACACCGGCGGAGGGGGAGAATCTCTTTGTATTGAGGGCCTTGGCCTTGGGAACGTCGGGGCAAGTCGCTACTGCCACCAGGGTCTTGAAACGTGGTGCGCCCGGCTTCGGAGCCACCGTCGATCTGGTGACCTTACACGCCACGGTACGTGGGGAAGACGGGCAATACGTCAGAGGACTCCAGCCGGCTGACTTCCAGGTTATCGAGGACGGCGTGGCACAGGAGATTTCCCAGTTTGCCCACGGCGAGACACCGGTTTCCGTGGCTCTCCTCTTGGACACCAGCAGCAGCATGATCGGTGGCGGGATTGCCAGTGCCCGCTCCGGCGCCAGGCACCTGGTCCAGGCGGTTCTTCACGGACGGGATCGTGCCATGATCCTCGGTTTCAACGACCGGCTTTACCTCTATTCGGATTTCACCAATGACATGGCGGCGCTGGAGGAGGGCATCGCGGCAACCTATCCGGACGGCAACACCGCCTTGTTCGATGCCATCGTCAGCTCCCTTCGCAAGATCAATTCCAGGAAGGGCAAGCGGGCACTAGCGCTACTTTCGGACGGGCTCGATACGCATAGCCGTTTTCGTTTTGCCGACGTGCTCGAATACACACGCCAATCAGACGTTCTCGTCTATACTATCGGCCTGCAGCTGATGCACGATGCAACTGCGCTGGCGGATGCGAGTGGCGCGGTCAGGGAGAGTGTCGAACACCTCCGCTCCCTGGCGGAGGTTACCGGCGGGGCCGCCTATTTTCCCTTGCGTCTCGCCGAGCTCGAAGAGGTATACGGCCAGATAGCAGATGAGCTCGAGAGCCAATACGCGCTTTCCTACTACCCGATCAACCAAAGCTGGGATGGGCGCTGGCGCCGGGTCAAAGTGCTTCTGCCGCACCAACCGCAAAGTCAGGTGCAGGTTCGCCCCGGCTACTACGGAGTCAGACCGGAGCACCGCTCCACCATCTCGCCGCGACAACGGAGATAGACGGCGATGCCCAACTGGACCTTCCTGGTTTTGCATTTTGCGCATGCCATGGCCCTCGCTCTGTGGGTCGGGGGAATGGTTGCCATCGGTATGCTGGTGGCCCCGGTAGCCTTCGCCGAGAGCCCCACACCCGCGCTGGCGGGACGAATTGTCGGTAGCTCCCTGCTGCGTTTCGATCGGCTTGTGGCCGGATGCATCGTGGCTTTGGGACTGACCAGCGTTCTTATGGTGAGATGGTATGGACGTTGGTCGCCGTGGTACGCGATCGAATACACCTGTCTCGTCTTGATGAGCGGTTCGGCACTCTACTCCATGACCGTGCTGACGCCCCGCATGAGAAAGCTACGCCAGCAACGCGGGGCACAGGATAGGGACGATGACCCGCAGGCCCTGCAAGAGGCATTCGACAGGCTTCACAGGACCTCGGTGTTATCGATGCAGTTCAACCTCGCTTGTGGCACGATCGCCATCTTGTTCTCATGAATCCGTCGAGAGTGGTGGTGGTCGTGGTGCTCCTGGCGCTCACCCACACGAGCTCGGCGGCGACGGGTCTTCGGCAAGCCTTCTCGCCACCACAGGCAGGTGAGAGCTCTGCGGCCGAGGTGCACTTCCTCGCCGCCGAGGCATTGCGCTTGCTCAACCAGTCGCGGGCAGAGGCGGGGCTGGCGGCTTTGATTTCGAATCCGACCCTCGAGCTGCTAGCCGCGGATCACAGTCAGGAAATGGCTGAAAGTGGGGTCGTCAGCCATTACTCCGCTCGTTATGCGCTGAGCACCGAACGCCGGGTGCGGATCTCTTTCCCCGACGTCCCCCGACTGGGAGAAAACGTCGCCCGCAATCGCTCGTTGTCGCGGCTACATGCCGCGTTGATGGGTAGCCCCGGCCACAGGAAAAACCGGCTGGATCCACACTTTACCCATGTCGGCATCGGCTTGGCGCGGGCTAACCGGTATCTGCTGTACCTTACTGAAGTGTTCGTGCAGGTACCTGCGGGCGACAGGCTCGGCAAGCCGGTGGCACTCTACTTCGATGCCTTCCCGGGAGCCTATGAGCTGCGTGAATCGCCCCGCGTGCACATTGGCGGGGAGCTGCTTTCCATCCCGCCGCCGGGCGACGGGGATCCCGAATACTGGACGAACCGGGGAATCTTTGCCTACGAGGGGGGCGATCTGCAGGCGGCCGAGAGGGACTTCCGCCATGCCCTGGGGCTCGATCCCGGCTATGAGTATGCGCGCTTCAACCTTGCACGAGTCTTTCTGCAAGCAGGCCGCCCGCAAGAGGCCGCTGATTTCCTGGATGATGTTCTCGACCACCACCCCGAGGACACGGATGCCCGTTTCAGCCGCGGCTCTGCGGCCCTGCTGCTGGGGGATTACGGCCATGCCGAGAAGGGATTTCGCCAGGTGTTGGCAGCCCGCCCCAAGGACCCCGCAGCCTGGTACAACCTCGGGCTGTCGCTCGAATACCAGGAGCGTTTGCCGGCTGCAGAAGCAGCATACCGGCAAGCGCTGCACTACGACCCCGACTTCAATGAAGCGCAGATCGGACTGGGCAGGATTCAACGCTGAACCGAAAGCTACGCAGCCAGGGCTCGGACAGGCTAGACTAAGGTATGGTGATGGGAATTCGTGAAATGCTGCTGGGGAAGATCAAGGCGCAAATTGCCCCACTGGAGCGCGAGCTGAAAATCGAGCTGCCGCGCCTGCTCGCCGAGGCTGCCGCCCACGGCGACCTCAGCGAGAACGCTGAGTACGATGCCGCCAAGCAACGGAAGGAGATCGTTCAGGCTCATCTCGCAACTCTTTACAAGAAGAAGGCTTCTGTGAGCTCGATCAACCCCGAAATGATTGCCCGCGACGCCATCGGGTTTTGGTCTTCGGTGCAACTGTGTGACCGCGACAGTGGCGACGAAGTGACCTATCGACTGGTCACTGCGGGCGAGTCCGACCCCCCCCACGGCATGATATCTGTGACTTCACCCATAGGTCGGGCTCTGCTCGGGCGCCGCACTGGCGACGAGGTCGTCGTTGATACACCTCGGGGAAAGAGGACCTACGAAGTGCTGGAGTTCGCCACTATCCATCAGGACCCGGAATCGGTCTAGGAGGCGTGCCCTGCACCATTCCCGCCCGATTTCCAT
>JBHHYG010000231.1:0-6154 GCA_046757445.1 Acidobacteriota bacterium | reverse complement strand
CCGCGTGCGCCTGGAGCGCCCGACTCGCCACCCGGTGCGACTCGCCGGCCGCCTTTCTCCCGTCCGCGTTGCGGCTCAGCTCGAAGCGGTCCACCATGGAGACGAGCTCCTGGGATTGGCCGGAGAGCTCCTCGGCCGCGCTCGAGGACTCCTCGGAGTTGGCCGCTGACTGCTGCACCACCTTATCCATCTCGGCTACGGCTTTGTTGACCTGGTCGATCCCCTTTGACTGCTCCTCGCTGGCCGCGGCGATCACGGTGGCGATGTCCTTGATGGTCTCTTTGTTTTCACTGATGTTCGTGGCGTACTTGACCACCTTGAACACGTCGCTGTTGAGGTCCTTGATCGGCGTGTAGGATGCCTGGAGCCAGACTTCCTTGCCGCCCTTGCCCAGACGCTTGAATTCATCGACCTGGGCCTCGCCCCGCCGCAGCGCCTCCCAGAACTGCTGGTACTCGGGGATCACCCCGCGGATGAACTCCCCGGCCTTGGGCACGCGGGTGATCTCCATCAGCCCGATGACGTCCCTGACCTTGAGGATCTCCAGGCCGTACTCCTCCGAGGCGAGCTTGAAGGTCATGTACTTGCCTCCGAGCTGCCTTCCTGCCGCGATCTGGGCGCCGGGCTCGTTCGATTCGACGGCTTGCGTCGAGTTCATAGCGATACCTCCTCAGTTTGCAGGGCGGGCTCTCCCCACCCCGGGTCGGGTTTGCTATCTGTCGCTGCCGTATCGATTCCGCGTCCATCGGTGGTCGCGGGTCGCTCCGGGGTCCTCGGCCGAAACGTGTCCTCGTCCACCAGGGCGCTCATCTCGTCGACGTTGAGGATCAGGCCCACCCGGCCGTCCGACATGATGGCCGCCCCGGACAGGTACCGGGTGTTGGGCAGGCCGTCGCCAAGGCTCTTGATCACCACCTGCTGCTGGGTGAGCACGTCGTCCACCATGATCCCGAGCTTCTTGCCACGGCTCTCCACCACCACCACCAGGGCGTCGGTGGGATCCTCGACGGCGTCCGTGATGCCCAGAAGACGCGCGAGCCGAAACAGGGGAAGAGTCTCCCCCCGCAGGCTCACGATCTCGCCCTTGCCGGCGACCGAGAAGACCACGGAATGGCCGGGCCGGATCGACTCGAGCACCGAGAGAGTGGGGATGATGTAGCGCTCCTCACCGCACGCGATCAACATGCCGTCGATGATGGCCAGCGTGAGTGGGAGCACCATGGTGAAGGTCGAGCCACGGCCGAACGTCGAGTCGATCTTGACGCGCCCTCGGATGGCCTCGATGTTCCGCCGCACCACGTCCATGCCCACGCCCCGGCCCGAGATCTCCGTCACCTGCTCCGCCGTGGAGAAGCCCGGCGCCAAGATCAGGTTGTAGACCTCCTGGTCGGTGAGCTTGTCGCCGTCATCGACGACGCCCTTCTCCCTGGCCTTGTTCAGTATGAGGTCGCGATCCAGACCGCGGCCATCGTCGCTCACCTCGATCACCACGCTGCCGCCCTGGTGAAAGGCGCGCAGCGTGATCACGCCCTGCGGCGGCTTGCCCGCGCTGCTGCGCTCCGCGGGCCCCTCGATCCCGTGGTCCACCGCGTTGCGGATCATATGCACCAGGGGGTCGGCGATCTGCTCCACCATGGAGCGATCCATCTCGGTGGACTCGCCCTCCATCCGCGCGAAGATCGCCTTGCCGTTCTTGCGCGACAGATCGCGCACCATGCGGGCCATCTTCTGGAACACGCCCCGCACCGGGACCATGCGCATCCGCGTGCCGATGTCCTGCAGGTCGCGGGTGATCTTGGACATCTGGCTCAGGTGCTTGCGCAGCCAGGGCGTGGCCTGCCCGGACAACTCGGGCGCGTTGACCACCATCGACTCCACGATCACCAGCTCGCCGATGAGCGCCACCAGGTTGTCCACCCGGTCCAGGTCGACCCTGATGACCTCTTTGACCGTGTGTACCTTGCCGCCCGCCCGGCTCTGGGCCCGCAGCGCCTGGGACACCTGCTTGGGCGTGGCGCTTTTTTGGGCCAGCAGCTCCTCGCCCAGGGGGCGGTCCGACTCCTTCTGGGATTTCAGGGCGTCTTCCACGGCCGTCGAATCGACCGAGAGCGGTGGTCGCCTGAGGATCTCGCCCAACCGTTCCTCGGAGCGCGCCTCGGGCAGCGCCTCTTCCCTCGGAAGCTGCCCCTGGATCACGGCCTGGAGCCTGTCGACGAGGCCCCGAAGCTCCGGCTCGCCCGCGGGTCTTTGCCCCTGACTCAACGCCCGGCCCAGCTCCTCCAGCATCCTTCGCATCATCTCGGTGGCGTCTAACACCAGATCGAGCACGGCCCCTTCGACCCGGAGATCGCCGCTTCGCCCGCGGTCGAGCATGGTCTCGGTGGTGTGGGCCAGCTCGGTGATCTCCTCGAGCTCCAAGAATCCAGCCACGCCCTTGATCGTGTGGAAGACCCGAAACAGGGCGTTGATCTGCTCGTTGTCGACGCCCTGCTGCTCCGCGCCGAGTAGGATCTCGTCGACCTGGGTCAGCCCCTCGTCTGACTCCTGCATGAACTCGCCGACGATCTCGAGGGCGTCCTCGTCCCATCCGGTCGCCTGCTCCTCCGGCCCGGAGCTCTGCGTTGATTGCTGCGCGGCACCCGGCTCGGGCGGCCCGGGCTCGCCGCGCAAAACCGGCTCCTCCGGTCCGGTTTCCGAGCGGCTCTCGCCTGCCTCGCGGACCGGGTCGTTCAGGGCGGTCATGATCTCTTCGTTGGAAGGTCGCTCGCGCCGGGAGTAGGCCTGGAGCGCCTCTGCGAGCCAGTCTTTGGCCGAGAGCAGCAGGTCTACGCTGAAGGCTTCCTCCAGGTGATCCTCGAGCGCGTGGCAGACCTCCTCGAGCTCGTCGAGACCCAGGACGCCGGCCTCACCTTTGAGGGAGTGGATCTTGCCACGCAGGTCGTCGAGGACATCCGTCGCGCTTCCCCCTTCCAGGGCCAGCATGTCGCTTCCGATCTCCTCGATCACGCTCTCGTGGCTGGCGATGAAATCCAGAAAGACCGGCTCCTCCACCCACTCGGGCAGCACGAAGCGCCCGTCGCGCGTCGCCTGCTCACGGGCGTCGTCCTGATGGGTCAACAGTTCTTGCAACGCGGCCAGCTCCCGGCGGATACAATCCAGCTCCTCGCGCGGATCTGCCGCAGATTGCCCGCGGATCCGCTCGAGTTTTTCTTTGCAGCCACGAAGCTGATCGTTCACGGAACCGGCCAAGTCGTCGCCCAGCATGGCCTCCAACGCCGAGAGCCCGTCTGCCAACGAGGCCAGAGAAGCGTCGTCATCGGTCCGGGCCGCCATGACCGCGACGGCCAGCTCCTCCAAGAGATCGAGTGGCTCACGAGCGCTCGTCAAGGGTGTTCCCCCTCCCGCGTCGTATCGCAAGCGGTCTCCTCGCGGTCGGCATCGCCTTCATCCCCCGTGGTTCCCGCTTCGGCGTGATTGGACGCGCCCCAGGCCCGCAACCAAGCGTCACCTTCAAAACGTTTGAACTTCCAAAGGTGGCCGGCGCAGTGGCCAGGCACCCGTTCCTTTCTCAGCCACGCGTAGATAGTGTCGCGGCTCACGCCCAGGTACTCGGCAACCCCATCGACAGATATCCAACGGGCACCCATCAAAAGGCTCCTAGTGCGGAATTCAGCCGCGCGAGAAATACATCGACATATCCGGCTGGATCTTTAGGCTTTGGAATAAAATCCCCCCCCACCGTTCTCTCCGTTGTAGTCCTAATTTGCCTGTGTTTTGGGGCGTTTGATCGAGGAAAGGCGGCTTTTGTCGATGCATTGTGTAGTCACTAATAGTACTTGACTTGGCTCCAGGTTGTGCTATTTTTATCGGCATGGCTAAACCCGGTGGCGCAACCCATGTCGTCACGACAACACGGAAGTACAAGAGCAAGGTGTACCGGTCCCATCTGCTCCGGCACAGCTACCGCAAGGATGGCAAGGTCAAGAACGAGACCGTGGGCAACCTGTCGCATCTGCCGGACCACGTCATCGACATCGTCCGGCGCGCACTCAAAGGCGAGTCGCTCGTCCCAGCTGATGGAGCCTTCGAAATCATCGAGGGGGGCTCTCGGTTTCATGGGCACGTCGATGCCGTTTTGACCGCAATGAAACGGCTCGGTTTGCCCACGCTGGTCGCATCTCGTGCCAGTCGGCAGCGCGATCTCGTGATCGCCATGGTCGCTGCTCGCATCCTCGAGCCGCAATCAAAGCTGGCCACGATCCGATGGTGGAGCGACACCACCCTCGCCGAGTTGCTCGACGTGGGTGATGCCGACGAGGACGATCTCTATGAGGCCATGGACTGGCTGGTTGACCGCCAGCCTCACATCGAGAAGAAGCTTGCGTCTCGCCATCTGGATCAGGACTGCCTTGCGCTTTACGATCTCACGTCCAGCTACTTCGAAGGCGTGACCTGCCCGTTGGCTGCGTTCGGGCACAACCGCGATGGCAAGAAGGGCAAGCTGCAGGTCAACTATGGCCTGCTCACCAACCGGCAAGGTATCCCTGTATCGGTGTCGGTTTTCGAGGGCAACTCGGGCGATCCGAAGACCCTGTTGCCACAGGTCGACAAGGTCCGCAAGAAGTTCGACATTGGGCGATTCGTGCTCGTCGGTGATCGAGGCATGCTGACTCAGAAGCAGGTCAACGCGGTGCAGGAGATGGACGGCGTGGACTGGATCGGAGCGCTTCGTCCCGAGGCGATCAAGAAGCTCGTCGAGGGGGGCGAGATCCAGATGGGGCTGTTCGACGAACGCAACCTCTTCGAGCTCATTCACCCGGACTTTCCCGGCGAGCGGCTGGTAGCCTGCCGCAACCATGAGCTGGCGCATCGGCGAGCTATCAAGCGCCAGAGTTTGCTCGATGCGACCGTCGGTGAACTCGAAAAGGTGCGCAGAATGGTCGAGCGAGGCCGACTACGGAATCAGGACAAGATCGGCGTACGTGTGGGCAAGGTCCTCAACAAGTACAGGGTCGGCAAGCACTTTGAACTCAACATCCTCGACGACACCTTTGAGTTCCACATCATCGAGGAAAAGGTCGCAGCCGAAGCTGCGCTCGACGGGATCTATGTCATACGGACCAGCCTGCCGGCGCCTCGGATGGATGCGGCCCAGACCGTTCGCAGCTACAAGCTGCTCAGCCAGGCCGAGCGCGCCTTCCGAAGCTTCAAGACTGTGGACCTGATGGTACGCCCGATCCGCCACCGACTTGAAGACCGAGTCCGTGCGCACATCTTTCTGTGCATGCTCGCCTACTACGTGCTTTGGCACATGATCGAGGCTTGGCGTCCGTTGCTTTTCGCCGATGAGAACCAAGAGGCAAAGGCCGTTCGGGATCCCGTCGCACCCTCCAAGCGCTCGGAGGCAGCAATGCGGAAGGTGCATACCAAGCGTCTCGACGACGGATCCGTGGTCCACAGTATCCAAACGCTACTGGGGCACCTTGCCGCCATCGTTCGCAACACCTGCCGATGCCGTGGGGCAGGACGGAACGACTCGACCTTCAACATGGACACCACTCCTGACGCCAAGCAGCGACAGGCGCTCGACCTGCTCGAGACGATCAGCCTGTAGACAGAATCGCCAACACGGAATCGTGCCCCTGCACAGGAATTACCGGACGAATCCGCCTTGGCGGCCGGGGAACTTCAGTTTAGAGAAAATGAAGACAAGTGAGCGTTTCGCCACAGACGACGGGTTGAGCACTGGCGGCTGCAGGGGCGCCTGACAGGTCGGTGGCGAAACGCGGCGTTGCACGAGCCCGGCGCGGCGGGGCGCGGGGCGCGGGGCGCGGCCGGAAGCGCTATGGGCAATTCGGCGAGCGCGCTGGCGATGGTGCAAGGAGCTGGAATGGGCGGAGCAAGCAGCAGGGACGGCGAGGATCGACGGATGAGCGGGCCGGATCGAAACGGCTGGGCAGCCCGGGCAGAGGGAGGAGCACACGGTCCGCGAGATGCTCGGCTGGGATCACGCCGGGGGATTCTCCCTGGACGCCTCGGTTCGCATCGCCGCCCACGACCGGGCAGGCCTGGAGCGGCTGCTCCCGTACTGCGCCCGGCCGCCCTTCGCCCTGAACCGGATCGAATGGCGGGACTCCCGGGGTTCCGACGGGGA
>JBHHYG010000230.1:0-6159 GCA_046757445.1 Acidobacteriota bacterium | reverse complement strand
GGCGTACTCGTGCAGTACGTCGAGCCCGCGAGCCAAGCGCAACGCAGTCATCGCGGCCCTTGCGCTCGCGCAGCCGGGAGCCGTTGAGAAGTGCGGGCTAGCTGCCGGTAGAGCCGCTCGATGTGCCAGAGCATGGCCTCGACGCTGAAGCGTGGATGCCCCGATTCGTCCGCTGTCTCGATCCACCGGCGCGCCCCCTCGGCCAGTCTGCGCCGCAACGCCGCGTCCCTGATCAGGCGTTCCAGGCCCAGGGCCAGATCGCGAGGATTGTCGCTGTCCACCAGCAATCCGCTCTCGCCGTCACGAACGATATCGGGAATGCCACAGACGCGTGTGGCCAGCACCGGCAGTCCGAGCCCTTGGGCCATCGCCAAGGCGCGCCCCATTCCCTCGTTGCGGGATGGTTGCACATAGATGTCCAGGCGCTCCATGAACGACGCGGCCGGCTCCTCGGTGCCGACGAAGCGGATGAGTCCACCCACCGCCTCACTCTCGACCAGCGCTGCGAGCTGTTGCCGCTGTTCCCCGTCGCCCCATACCAGAACCTCGAAATCGTTCGCTGAAGCATCGCCCCGCGCCTCGTGGGCTGTCTTCGCCTCGGCTCTCAGGATCGCCGCCGCACGGATCAGGATGTCGAGTCCCTTGACCGGTTCCAGCCGTGCGACGACGCCGATCTTGACAGGGCCCTGCCGAGGCGCGGATGACCTCGTGGCGGCAGGCAGTTTGGTGAGCTCGATACCACTCGGAATCACCACCCATTGGTCGAGCCGGCCGATGCCGTGCTCGGCCGATTCGCGCCGCTCGCCCTCGCTGAGCGCTACCAGCCGGTCGGTCAGGGGGGCGGTCAGCCTCTCGGCCTGCAGGTAGGCCCAGTTCTTGATTCCCTTGGCGTAGCCGTAGATTACATGTCCGTGTGGGGTGTGGACGATGTGGGGAACGCGGGCCAGCAAACCCGCCCAGCGCCCGAGGATCCCCGCCTTGGCGGAGTGGGTATGGAGGATCGCTGGTTTCTCCCGGCGTAGAAGCCGGTAGATCTGCACCAGGGCACGGGCGTCGGCCACGGGCGCCGGATCCCGCTGCAGGCTCGGCAAGGGGATGACCTCGACGGCAGAGCCACCTATCTTCGCCGTTTCGGAGCGTTTGCCGGGCCCGGCCGCGAGCCGCGCGGTCCACCCCCGGCTGGCCAAATACTGACAGGTCAACAGCGTGTTCTCCGCCAAGCCGCCCGGGTCGAGGCGGGTGATGATGTGCACGACCTTGGGTGTAAGACTCGACGTATAGCTCATCTTCCGGGTTGCCGTTGCCCAATGACCTCGAGGAAACAGCGTTCCACCTGTTCGACGGTCGAGCGCCAGGAAAAGCGAGACTCGGCGAATCGGCGAAGCTCCGATCGGCAGCCTAGCAACTCAGTATCGTCCAGAAGATGGTCCAACTCCCGGGCCATCCGCTGTGGCTCGCTGTTGCTGAACAAGGATTCAGCGGACAACGACGCCAGGGTTTCAAGGGCGCCGCCAACGGGAGTGGCCAGCACCGGCGTGCCGCATGCCAGGGCCTCGACGATGGTGAGGCCGAAGCCTTGCAGCTCGGTGTCGGGCTGGACGTAGAGCTCCGCCACCCGGTAGAGGTCGACGAGCCGCTGCTCGGGAACGAAGCCGAGGAGCTGAACGACCGCGGAGAGGTTCATGCTCTCGACAGTGGCTTGCAGCCGCTCGAAGAGAGGCCCCTGACCCGCCACCAGCAACAAAAAGTCGCGGCGCCGCTTCACCAGCTCGGCGACGGCGTTCAGTAGGTTCTCGACGCCGCAGCGCGGCTCGAGGTTGCGCACGGTGAGCAGTATCTTCTTGCCTTCCGGCAGGCCGAGTTGCTTCGCTAGGCGGCTGCGGTCTGCAGCAGGGGAAAAGCGCTGCGTATCCACTCCACCGGGAATGCGACGGATACTGATGCCGCTGCTGTGTGGATGAAAGCTCCGCAATTGTTGCTTCGAGAAATCGCTGAGCACGATGATACCTCGGGCTCGGCGCAGGACCGCGCCCTCCACCCACCGCATCAGCCGGCTCTTCACCGACTCGTGCCAGCAGCGTGCGAGGAGGCCACGGCTCAGCCTGTCTTGCACCGCCGGTTGGCGCAGATACTCCGCCGATGCTGGAGACAGAAACGTGTAGACGATAGCCGGGCGCTGTCCAGGCCAGGACAGAAGCAAGGGCAGGCCCGTGAAGGGCTGATGCAGGTTGACGATGTCGGGGCGCCAATCTTTCAGCAGGTTCCGCAGAGAACGGCCTCCATTCCAGATCGTCGACAGGAAGAAGGGAAGAGCCGCTTGCCGGTCTACGGTGTAGGGGTGAAGCCGGCAACCCTGCCAGGTCGTAGGGCCCCCCGGGGCGTCGCATCCGCTACGAAAAAAGATGTGGACCTCGTGGCCTCGCCGGGCCAGCTCCTTGGCCTGCTCTCTCAGTACCCGCTCGGCACCGCTGCCTTCCTGGAGCGGCGAGACATCGGCGGCCATCAGGATCTTCATCGAGCCCTCACAATGGCCGGCGCGCTGTCTGTCTGGCCGCCGACTCGATGATGGAAAGCAGCGCCGGCGCCGTTTGTTCTACCTTGAACCGCGACGCACGAACCCCGCCGCGTTCCATCAATTGGTGCCGTAGCGTGGTGTCGGTGAGCACCCGCTCGAGGGCCCGAGTCCAAGACGAGACATCGTCCGGTGCCACCAGCAGGGCATCGTCGCCGACTACCTCCGGCAGGGAGGAGGCATTCGAGCAGACCACCGGCACACCAGACCCCATGGCTTCCAATGGGGGAAGGCCGAACCCTTCGTATCGGGAGGGGAAGGCGAACGCCGCTGCACCAGCATATACGCCTGGAAGCTCGCAATCCTCGATGAAGCCGGGCCGGATCACGCCCGCCGTCGCGGTACCGGTCTTCTCGGCATCGGCGCCGGCCAACACCAGCGGGAACTCCGAGCGTAGTTGAGGATCGAGACCGGCCCATGCGGCGACCAGGCTGTCAACGTTCTTGTGGGGCTCGTAGCGACCCACGTACAGTACATACCGTGAGGGCAGCCCATATCGTTTTCTGGCTTGCTGTACGGTCGTCGCCGACGGAGGGCTCAAAAACCGCGTGTCGAGTCCGATCGGGACGACGTCGATCGATTCTTCCGGGACATCGAAGCTGTGGGCCAGATCATGCCGTGAGTACCGTGAATCCGTGACGATCCGGCTTGCGCGCCGGATCATCATTCGCATCCACAAGCGGCGCAAGGCAGACTTCAACCTTGGTTCGGAGTCACGGTATTCAGGCAGCTGCAGGCGAATCAGATCGTGAACGATAATCACCGCCGGGCAGGGTGCCAGCAGAGGCATCTTGTAGTAGGGGGAAAGGAATACGTCGACCTTCTCCCTTCGTAGCGCTCGCGGCAGGAGCCATTGATCCCAGACAATGCGTGTCCTTTCCTGCAGGATTCGCGGCCGCAATCGATTGCCGCTGACTTCCATTGCCGTTCTTTGGTTCCCGAATAGCAAGAAGTCGTGCTCGCTGTGTTCATTTGCCCATTCGACGAAGCTGCTGAGGAATCGCCCGATCCCGGTTACCCTTCCCCGCTTCCATTCCCGCACGTCAACGCCGGTGCGCAGAGTCATCGTTGCCGTCCCTCGACCCCTGAAGGTTTTCTGGCGACAGCGAGCTCAGCATTCCACCAACTTTTTCGCAGCGTTGCCGAGATAATCATCGCCATCTTTTCCAGCAAGAGCTTGCAGGGATCGGAATGAGCGTGGTCGGGACCAATGCGGATGTTCGTGAACCCGGACGCCTCCAGCAACCGCCGCGGGCTTGCGGGGTTGAAGTGGAAAAGATGAAGCTCTCGATCGTCGCCAATACAGTCCTTTGGCAGAGTGGGCAAGGGGTTTCGCTCACCGGTCCCGCGTGCCCAGAGGGTCGAAGGTCAGAGCGTCAAATGCTCTTTCCATCAGCTCCGCGTGCCGGTGCATTGAATAGAGGTCGTGCACTCGTCGGCAGCCGCTCCGTCCCAGCTCCCTGGCCAGCTGGGGGTCGTCGAGCAACTTGGCCATGGCCTCAGCGAGAGCAGCAGGATCCTCGGGATTCACCAGCAGGCCGGTGCCTCCATCCTCGACGATCTCGGCGGGGCCGGCCGCTGCTGCTGCCACAACCGGAAGGCTTGCAGCCATTGCCTCCAACAGCACGCGGCCGAAATGTTCCGCCGGCGACGGAAGTACAAAGAGCTCGGAGATTCCCAACATGTCGGGAATGTCGTCCCGGTGTCCGGCCATGATGACCGCTCCCGCAAGGTCCTGTCGCTGCGCCCGGCTTTCCAGTGCCGTTCCCTCTGGGCCCTCCCCGACGATGATGCACTTGATATGGGGGAATCGCGGGCGCAGCAGGGCTACGGCCTCCAGCAGCAGCATCTGCCGCTTGAATCCGACCAGACGACCGACGGTGATGACGACTCGATCCGTGGCGGCCAGCTCCAGAGAGTCCCTGAGCTGCCGGGGGTTGCCGGTGCCGCGAAAATCATCCAGATCCAGGCCGTTGGGAACGATCGTGCAAGCCTCGTACGCCCGCGGCCAGCGACGCAGTCGCTGGTGGACTGCTTGCGAGGTAGCAATCGTCGCGGTGGCCAGGCGGACGAGCAGCCAGTCGAGGCTCGAGTCGGGCTCCAATATGCGAAGGTGCCAGATCACCGGGCGGCGGGCGAGACGGCCGGCCAGCCCTGCATAGAACATGGCGCGGGAGCCATTGGCGTGGATCAGCGCGGCGGCGCTGGAGCGGATGAGGTTTCGGAGCGCGAAGATGCTACCCAGCGTCGACGGGCCGGGTCGCCGGAGAGTGGGTAGCGGTATCACGTGCACCCTCAAGCCCAACGCTTCGCAGTGCTCGGCCACCGCACCTTGGCAGGGGACAACGACCACCGGCAACCAGTTCGTCCGATGCAGACCCTTCAGGAGTGTCAGCAGGCTGATCTCGCCGCCGCCGACGATCTTCCCGTGATGGGAAACCACCAGTACGGTTCGCGCCGAGGCGCTCATCTTCGGCCCGTGAGCGCCTGCCACCGGCCCGCCTCGGTTCCCAGGTCCATGGTCAGCTTGACGATGGGAACGAGCCACCAGGCGCGGCGGTGGGAAGGGTAGAGTCGGGCGAAGCGGAAGCGCCAGAGAATGGCACCGTAGTATGTGAGGGTGGCGAAAGGCAGCAACAGAGCGAGCCGCGGCCAAAGCAACAATGCAATCAGGGTCGCCAAGCTCCGCAACGTCCATGAACTGCGTAGCAGGCTGCGCAACAGATCGAAGCGGTTGCGGCCGCGCGCGAGGATGAGCCATTCGCTGCGGCCGCGGCGCGCGAACCAGCGAAAGATAGCCCGCAGGTTGCCCCGCGGGCGGTGATAGACGGCAGCATCCCGTGCGTAGGCACAGCGTCCGAGGGTGCAGACGCGTTCGGCTAGCAGAAAATCCTCGCCGCCCTCGGCGGCGTCCTCCGGGAAGCCCCCCGCTCGCTCGATCGCCCGACGGCGATAGGCGCAGTTGCAGGTGGAAAGATAGCGGGTGGGAACCACTCGTTCCTGCGCCTGGTGCAGGTAGCGCAGGCCGCCGCCGGGGAAGCCCAGGATGTTCTCGGCGTAGCCGATCAGGTTGCAGTCCCGCACCCGCACCGAGCCCGCCACGCCGAGCAACTCGGGGTCCTCGAGCAGCGGAGCGCTGAGGGCCTCGACCCAGCCGGCTTCGGCCTCGCAGTCGTCGTCGATGAAAAGAACGAGGTCGTGGCTCGTCTGTCGTACGCCGAGGTTGCGAGCATGGCCGAAACCACGGCCCTCGTCTGTCAGATGGATGTACTTCACGTCGGGTATCGATCGTGGCGATGCCGTCTCCTCGACGATGACGATCTCGGCGCTGCAACCGGCTTTGCCTGAAGACCTGATCGAGGCGACCGCGTGTTGCAATTCGTCCGCTCGATCCTTGCTACAGATCACGATCGATATGCCGGTTCCGGTACGGCTCGAGGCCGCGCTTCCCGGATCGTTCCGAGAAGCCGCTCCCGCGGCATCTTTGGGGCTAGCCCGCATATCTCAACGCCCTCCTGCTGCTGGCGCGGTCAGGCCCGCGGCGACGGCGTTGCGCTTGCTCGGTCTCCTCGACGTATTGTCAAATA
>JBHHYG010000229.1:0-6212 GCA_046757445.1 Acidobacteriota bacterium | reverse complement strand
ATGCCTGGTTGCCACCCCGCACTTCCATAGAGGGCTCTTCCCTACCCCGCAGTTTGGCAACGTCCACGCTGCGCTGATGGAATTGCAGGCACTCTGTCAGAAAGCGCTGATCTACGACTTCAAAGTTCACCTGGGCGCCGACTGCCACCTGCACGCCGAGATCGTGGAACACCTGCGCGAGGGCAGAATCCCCACCATCAACAATGGCCGCTACCTGCTGCTGGAGCTGCCCGACGGAACCTTACCCCACCGGCTGCAGGAGTTGATCTTCGACATCTGCATGGTGGGGACGGCGCCGATCATCACCCACCCCGAGCGCAACAGTGTCCTGGCCAGGCATCCCGAGATTCTCTATGACCTCCTGCAGAGCGGCGCCTACGCCCAGGTCACCGCGGCGAGCCTGACTGGGCTCTTCGGCTCCTCGGTGCGCCGCGCAGCCGAACAAATGGTCGGCGGGGGCCTAGTGCAGATGATCGCCTCCGACGCCCATGATCCCGATCACCGGCCTCCTGTGCTCTCCGAGGGACGCGATGCTGCCACCGCCATCGTCGGCGCGGACCTCGCCCGCAAGATGGTGGAGGATGTGCCCAGGGCGGTGATCGAGAACCGGCACATACGGTTTCCTGAGCCGGCTCACCCGAAGCCGCTTCGCAGCTCGCTGTGGCGAAGGATTTGGGGAAGCTGACCGCCAGGGAGCATCCTGTCCGGGACCCGTCGATCGGGGAGGGACGATGGATCAGCGTTCCCCGCCGGGATCAATGGCTCCTCACCGGCGGGAGGGAACGATGATGGCGTCGGGCACGCCGTCGCCGTCGGTGTCGGTCTGGATCGAGCTGATCGAGCCGTCCTCGCCGTAGTTGATCCAGCGGTCGGGCTCGCCGTCGCCGTCGGTATCGTAGGCGGCCCGCTTCAGGACCCCCTCAGCACCGTGCGTGGACCAGAGATCGGGGCGGCCGTCGTGATCGGTGTCCTCGCGCGTCTCGATCATCTGCTGCTGCTCATCGAACAAGCTCCAGTGGTCCGCCTTGCCGTCGCCGCTTGCGTCCCGGCGACGCTCGGCCACGCGTGCCCCTTCGTACCGCTCCCATTCCTCGGCGTTGCCGTCGCCGTCGCGGTCGTAGGCGATCTCATCCACGGCTTCCTTACCTTTGTAGCTGACCCACAGATCAACGCGGCCGTCGCTGTTGGTATCCGCCTCGGCCTTTGTCGGCACGCCGCCCTGCGAGTAGACGAAGATCGTGTCCTCGGCGCCATTTCCGTCGATGTCCTGCTGGATGACCTCGACGGGGGTATCGGCCGAGTCACCAGAAGGGGTCCCCGTCTGCGCACCGGGATCCCCATCACCCCCACCGGGCTCAACACACGCTTGCAGGCCGGCAACGGCGGCCAAGATGAGCAGGTAGACAATGGGGCTCCGGCGACGGGCACTGGCCAGAGATCTACCCGGGCTGCCAGGAGAGGACATCGTCCCAGAGTGCGGGCGGGAGGTCACCACGGCAGAAAGAAGGCAGGCTCGCCGGCCGGCAGCCCCTCCCAAACCGCTGCCGAAACGACCGGCCTGCCGCCATCGCCCCGTCCGCTCCCGTCGTCACCGAGAACGGCACCACCGGTGGGAGCAGCGAGGAGCACGCCGAGCCCGCCGACGTCGATGGCGCGCAGCAGATCCGGGGCAAGCTCGGCGTAAGCAATGGTGGCAACAACAGCCTTCTCGTCGATGCCGAGCAGCGAAGCGAGCCTCTGTAAGGGAAGATGTGTGGTGAATGCCTCCGCCACCGAGCATGCCGCCTCCTCCACGGCGGCGGCGGGGGTGCCCATCAGCCCCGGCACCCAGTCGAGAACAGGCGCCACGAGCGCCCCCTGGCTATCGATCAAGCCGGTTCCTTGGAGCTGTGAAAAGCGCTCCGGATTTCGCAGTCTCCGACCTTTGCCGTCGATGAGGGCGAGGAACTGACCCAACAGCGTGCGTCCCCTCTCACCCGCCAGCTCCTCGGGAGCGTGACCGCTCGCCCAGCACACCTGCGCCGTCTTCCCCTGTCCCCTTACCGAAAGCACCTCATGGGCAGCCACACCGGGCGGATCGATGTACCAGAGAGCCCCCCACCATCCACGATCGGGGTGTGATCGCCGCTGGCTTTCGATGACATCCGGTAGATTCACGCCTCCATCCGACAACAGGTGGTGCCAGCCGCGCTCCCGGATCACCCAGGTAGCAATCACCGGAAAGGTGGCTTGCATTCCGATACTGGCCAGAGCCTCATGGAGTCGCTCGAAGGCCGGAAACAGATCGACGCTGATGGCCGGCAGGGCATGGCGCAGCGCCGGCCTGAAAGCCTCGGCCTCGTCGTCGAGAAGGATCGGGAAGGTGGTGTGAAACTGCACGCCTCGCTGCTCGAGAAGTCCCGCGCCGAGGAGCTGCCGTAGTTGCTGCGACCGGAAAGGAACACCGAGTGACAGCACCTGGTCGAGCGTGGAGGCGTGCCGGCAGGCGGCGAGCAGCGCTCCATCACTATTGCCGATGAGCTGCGCGGGAGCCGGGCCTCCGTAGATCCCTACGAAACGGAAGTTCCCGAAGCGCACGCGGCGGCGAAGATCCTGGGCGACGCAAGCGGCACGCAGAAGTCTCTCCGACCCGGAAAGATCGTGGTCGCTGCCGGCCGGAAGAGTCCGCGCCGCACCGGCCGCCGGGGCCGATGTGAGAACCGCCGCGACGGCAGCCAGCACTGCCAACCGCCTCAGCCTCAAAGATGATCCCGAGATATATCTTCCTCAAGGCTCCGTCGCCCTGCAAATGAGGTCATGGCCGCGGTGCGAAAGGGGCCCCTATGGAGTCTCGTTTTCGGTGATTTCGTTGATGATCAACCCTGCCGCCGTGGCGCTGCCGGCGATGATCAAGATGGTCGCCCAGACAGGAAAGCCGCCGCCGGCCGCAGCAGCAGGCGCCGCAGGAAGCGGCTCGAGGGAGAAGTTGACCGACCTCGAGGGGTTGTCCCCGTCCAAATAGACCAGCGGCCCAGCGGCACCCGCATAGCCCTCAGGAGCCGCTACCGACACCTGGTAGAGCCCGTACGGCAGATCGCCGAACTCCACCGTCCCCTCCTTAGAGGTCACTGCCTCGGCGACGGTCTCGGCACTCTCCATGTCGAGCACCTTGATGGTCACGCCGGCTAGCGCCCTACCGGACTCACCTGCTACCACCATGCTGTGCACGACGCCGGCGCTGGCTCGGTTGAAGGCGTGAGCCGTGTTCACCGGAAGGAGCACGATCAGTGCTGAGAGCACCAATACCAGCCCGGGCAGGTTTTTGACCCATGATCCACGCATCAGCTTCCCCTTATCAGATCCCTCGTCTCCTTCTACCCTCATATCCTCGCTGATAGACGTAACCCTTTTTACCACAGTCCTGTTTCCAGCGTCAAGGGTGAGACCCTGCCGCTCCGGCCCGTGGCCGTCGAACCCGCTCGAGACCAATGGTAGGAAATAACGACGGCAAATCTCCAGGCTTGCTTCCCAGCTACGTCCCATCCACGACACCGTGGTTGAAAAACCAATCGACGGTGCGCTTCAGCCCCTCCTCGAAGCCCACGATCGGCTCATAGCCGAGCAGCAGGCGAGCTTTCGTGATCGAGGCGTGCGAATGGCGGACCTCTCCCTGCCGTGGGTCTGTGTACCCGGGCGCGACGTCCATTCTGAGAATAGAGTTGATCGCCGCGACTAGGTCGCGCACTGTGTGACGGGCGCCGGCACCGATGTTCAGGACATGGCAGAGGCCGCCGTCGCGGTCGGGCTCGCTTCCGGTTTTGCTTCCTTCACGATGCACTGTGTCGCCGCCGCCCGAGTAGACCGCATGCTCAGGGGGCCAATCGACGCCGGCCGCAAGCAGGTTGGCAGCGACCACGTTGTCGACAAACGTGAAGTCGCGTGATTGCGCGCCGTCGCCGAAGATCACCGGCGCTTTGCCCACCATCATTCGCGTAATGAACTTCGGCCCCGCGGCAGCGTACTGGGACGCTGGATCCTGGCGCGGGCCGAAGACGTTGAAGTAGCGAAGGGCGATGACGTTGAGCCCGTAAGCGGACGCGAAGATATCACCCATCTGCTCGCCGGCCAGCTTGCTCAGCGCGTACGGCGACAGGGGGTTGGGAACCATACTTTCCTCCTTGGGAAGGGTGGGGGTATCGCCGTAGACGGAGGAGGAAGAAGCGATCGTGATCCGGCGAACTCCGGCATTGCGACAGGCCTCCAGCACGCTCGTGGTGCCCTCAGCGTTGGCCCGCATCGTGGCGGCGGGATCGGCGAAGGAGCGCGGCACCGACGGGATCGCGGCCTGGTGAAAAACGGCCGTAACGCCTTTAACGGCCTCGCTGAGCTTGTCGTCGTCGAGGATTGACGCCTCGATGAAATTGAGACGATCAGCGGGCAAAGTCGTCTCGGACATCGCACGCCTGCTGCCTAGAGTTTCCATGCCCGACGTTGCCGCCAAGTCAACCGGGGACAGATCAGAAGCGACGAGCCTGCCAATCGTGTCGGAGTTCGCCTCGATGGCGCGGGCCGCATCGTCCACCGCATCCTCGAGGTTCCCCTGCTTGCCGCTCGACAGGTCGTCGAGCACGACCACCTCGTGGCCGCGCGCCAAAAGCGCGGCGGCGATGTGCGAGCCGATGAAGCCTGCTCCGCCGGTCACGAGATAGCGTCGCGATTCAATCATGGAGCCTCACCATCTGTAGTATGGGCTCCACGAGCTCGTCCCGACCCGCCGCAGTGCCCGCCACAGCCGCCCAGGATCAAGGTGTCCTGGGCCATGTTCGGTTCATGGTACTCGAGCTCCTGCGCGCACGCTCTCCGTCGTTGAACGGAGGAACACCGCCTGAATGGAAGAGTCTCGTGAAGAGGAAGACGCAATCCTTCTTCCCGCCGCTTGCCCTAAGCCAATGGCCGAATTGGCGGGGCTTAGGTCGTGTTGGCGGAGACCCTCCCCTGATTCGATGTAATTTCGCCTAGCAGCAAGCTCAACGCCGCGATGGACCAGAAAGCGATCTGACCCTCACGGAGGAGGAGCGGGTGGCCTGTGAGGTTGGTCATCAGGAAGGCAAACATACCCGAGCCACTGCCCAGAAGCAGCGTCGCTCTTCTCATGTCGCCGCGACCGCGACCCTCTCGCAGGCTTCTGCGCAGTGCGACAGCACAGGCGATGCAAAGCGCTGACAGCAAGACAAGCGCGCGCGGCAAACCCATCTCGGCAGTCATCTGTAGAAAGTAGTTGTGGGCGTTCTCTGCCCGCATATGCTGGTCAGTCCGCAGGCTGGCGTAGTCCGGAAACAGCGCGTAGTAGCGTCCGAGGCCAACGCCCCAAAGTGGCTGGAGCTCGATCATATCGAGAGCTACCTTATAGAAAATGATACGGCCTTTCAGGACATCGTCCAGCGACCTCTTCAAATTCAGCGTCCACAACAGGTTCTTGACCTGCGAGGTGCGATCTTCGAGGCGCACGTCCATCGCGGTGCCGAGGGCTATCCCCACGAGCATCGCGGCGATGAGGAATCCGACCGTCCATCCATACGCTGCCGGGGCAATCCTGGACACCCTCGGGCCACCCCAGTAGGCATAAAGCCGGGCAGGGATCGCGAGCCCGCCCATCAGCAGGAGAGAACAGCCACCTGCGAGCCAGGCGGCACGGGAGCCGGTGAAAATCAGGCAGAGGCATGCTGCCGTCGCAACGCCCCAGAAAATCCCGCGATGGCGGAAGCTCTCAGAGCACAGCGCCAGCGCTAGCGCCACTGGCAGCATGAGCACGAGGTAGGACCCCAGCGAGTTCATATCGCTGAGAGTGGCGTTGATCCTCGTGAGGCCCGGCTCGGACGACAACCACGGCTCCAAGAGCCCAAAGCGAGACACCCGCTGCAAGATCCCTAAGCCGCAGACGAACCCGGTACCGTATACCGCGACGTGCAGCCAGCGCTCTGAGGAACCGCGGCCGTTGGCAAGACTCAAGAAGACGAAGAGCACCGCGAGACCCTCCAGCAGCATAAGCGCCGCAACGACACCGTAGGCCGCCTGTAGGTGGGAGATCTCATGGGAGAACACGCGATCGATCAGGCCACTGAGGTACCCGGTGGCATGAGCCAGTGAGCTCGGACCCAGCAGCACCGGCGTGAGTTGGCCGAGGATGATAGAGCAGATGATCAAGCCAAGCAGTAGCACGGGAATCGCCAGCG
>JBHHYG010000228.1:0-6215 GCA_046757445.1 Acidobacteriota bacterium | reverse complement strand
GAGACGCGTGAGTGGGCGGGGGACCATTCAACGATGGTGGACTGGACCGATGCGAACTCGTGGACGGTTGGGGCGACTACGCTCGGCAATCATCACGGGTGTCCAGGCAACCCTGGTGACGGTGGAGGTCTACCGCGGCGATGGAGTCCCCGACACCTCCATCGTCGGCCTGGCTGGCACTGCTGTGCGCGAGAGCCTCGATCGCATTCACACCGCCTGCAACCAAAGCGGTTTTCCATTGAAGCCGCGAAAGACCACCGTCAACCTGGCACCAGCCAGCCATCGAAAGTCAGGTACAGCCCTCGACCTGCCGATCGCTCTCGGCATGATGCTCGCCGACGACAGCCTCGGCGCTGATCGCCTCGACGACTGCGTCTGCATGGGCGAGTTGGGGCTAGACGGCTCGCTCCGCCCCGTCGCGGGAGCCCTGCCGGCGGCGCTAGCGGCGCGCCGGTCCGGCCATCCTACCCTGCTGGTCCCTCGGCAAAATGCGATCGAGGTGGCCGCGATCCCCGAGGTACGGGCTATCGGGCTGGGCAGCCTGGCGGAGACGGTCGCCTACCTGCGTGGCGAGCTCGAGCCCCCAGCCCCCACGCCGCCGGCGACCACCCCTGAACCGGTCGCCGTCGACCTCGCTGATCTGGTCGGCAACCTGGTGCCGCGCAGAGCATTGGAGCTGGCCGCCGCCGGTGGCCACCACCTGCTGATGGTCGGCCCTCCCGGAGTTGGCAAAACCTTGCTGGCGCGAGCCTTGCCGGGCATTCTCCCTCCCCTGACCTTCGACGAAGCGATCGAGACCAGCGCCGTCTACTCGGCAGTGGGAGATCTGGCCGGTGAGGGGCTTCTGCAGCAAAGACCCTTCAGAGCGCCCCACAACAGCGTCACCGTCGCCGGTCTCATAGGCGGCGGCCTGCCATTGCGCCCCGGCGAAGTCAGTTTCGCCCATAACGGGGTGCTGTTCCTCGACGAGTTCCCGGAATTTAGTCGTCGGGTGCTGGAATCGCTACGACAGCCGATCGAGACAGGCAACTTGGTGCTAGTGCGAGGAGGACACTCCATGTGCCTGCCCTCGTGTTTCCAGCTCGTTGCCGCCATGAATCCCTGTCCCTGCGGCCGCGGCCCCACCGACGATGCCTGCCGCTGTGGGGAGAGGGGGCTGCTGGCCTACTGGCATCGAATCTCCGGCCCCTTGCTCGACCGCATCGACCTCTTCGTGGGCGTTGAGCGCGTGCCCCTCGACGCCCTGATCGGCGGCCAGAGCCGCGGCGAACCTTCATCCACGGTGCGACAACGAGTCGTGGAGGCCCGCTCGATTCAGGCGCGGCGAATGACGAAGCTCGCAGGCCACCATCGCACGCCCCTGCCCGGCATCACCAATGCCTCGTTGCCGGCGGCGTGGCTGCGCAGAGCCTGCTCGTTGCCGACGGCCCTGCGAAAAGGAGCAAGGGACACCGCCGAGAAGATGCAGCTTTCAGCCCGAGCTTGGCACCGCGTGCTACGTGTTGCGCGTAGCATCGCCGATCTCGACGACAGCGACAGCATCGGTGGCGCTCATCTGGACGAAGCGCTGCAGTACCGCCAGCCGCCGGGGCCACTGGCCGCGAGCGGCAGATGAAACACCTTGGCGCCGCCAAGGCCCACCTTTCTCATCGCCCCGCTACTGTGGGCCAGTTTACCGCCTCCATACCTGCTGCTAGTGTCCTGTCCCGTAAATAGGTTGACAATCTTGCCGGCCGCTTTCGGCCCTGGCTTTGTTGCGCCTCCTCCCGTAGGGCCCACCACTGCTCGTCGGCGCGCCGCACCAGGACCAAAATCGCCTCACCGAGATTGTCAACCTACTTACGGGACAGGACACTAGGATGTGTCGATGGTAGACTTGATCCAGGCTTTTCCTTCCTTGCCTGAGCCATCGAGACCCATGCGGGGCTCACTGCCCACGTTCCAGATTCGCTCCTAGCACTCACTTCCTACCCCGATGCTGAACACCCTCCTAGCCAAGGTCATCGGCACCCACACCGAGCGTGAGCTCAAGCGCATCCGCGACTGTTACGTCGAGCCGATCAATGCGCTCGAGCCCCAGATGCAGTCACTCTCCGACGATCAGCTACGGGCCAAGACCAGCGAGTTTCGCGCCCGCTTGACCGAGGGTGCGGAGCTCGACGAGCTGCTGGCCGAGGCCTTTGCGGTGGCTCGCGAGGCGGGTCGGCGTAGCATCCAGATGCGTCACTTCGATGTGCAGCTCATCGGCGGCGTCATCTTGCACGAGGGCAAGATCGCCGAGATGGCCACCGGCGAGGGCAAGACACTGGTGGCGACGCTGGCCGCCTATCTGAACGCACTGACGGGCAAGGGCGTGCACGTGGTTACCGTCAACGACTACCTGGCACGCCGTGACCGGGATTGGATGGGCCCTCTCTATGAGTTCCTCGGTCTGAGGGTGGGTACGATCCAGCACGACATGCCGGATGAAGAGCGGCGGCAAGCTTACAGCGCCGATGTCACCTACGGCACCAACAACGAGTTCGGCTTCGACTACCTGCGCGACAACATGAAGTTCCGCCTCGAGGAGATGGTGCAACCGACGCACAATTTCGCCATCGTCGACGAGGTCGACTCGATCCTCATCGATGAGGCACGTACACCGCTGATCATCTCGGGCCCGGCCGAGGAAAGCACCGAGCTCTACTACCGCCTCGATCGCATCATCCCCCAACTCGAGGAAGAGCGCGATTACGAGATCGACCTGCAGCACCGAACCGCCTCGCTGACCGAGGAGGGAGTGGCGCTGGTGGAGAAGCTTCTCGGTGTCGAGAACCTCTACGACGCCAGCCACATCGACCTCGTACATCATGTCCAGCAAGCGCTGAAGGCTCATGCCTTGTTCAAGCTAGATCGCGACTACCTGGTCAAGGACGGCCAAGTGGTGATCGTCGACGAATTCACCGGGCGCATGATGCCCGGACGACGGTGGAGCGACGGCCTTCATCAGGCCGTGGAGGCGAAGGAGAACGTCAAGATAGAACGTGAGAACCAGACTCTCGCCACCATCACCTTCCAGAACTACTTCCGCATGTACGACAAGCTGGCGGGAATGACCGGCACGGCCATCACCGAGGCTGCTGAGTTCGACAAGATCTATGAGCTCGACGTGCTGGAAATCCCCACCAACAAGCCGCTACGGCGCCAGGAGAACGCCGACGTCATCTTCAGGACGGAGCCGGAAAAGTGGAAGGCGGTGGTGGATGAAATCGTCGCCCAGCAGGAAAGCGGCCGGCCGGTGCTGGTGGGCACCACCTCGATTGAGAAGTCAGAGAAACTGTCTCACATGCTCGGCAAAAAGGGAGTCAAGCACGTTGTGTTGAACGCCAAACACCACGAACGTGAGGCCGAGATCGTCGCTTTGGCCGGTCAGCGTAATACCGTGACCATCGCCACGAACATGGCCGGGCGTGGAACCGATATCGTGCTCGGCGAAGGAGTCACCGACGTCGGCGGTCTGCACGTGCTCGGGACCGAGCGACACGAGGCACGCCGTATCGACAACCAGCTTCGCGGCCGCACCGGCCGCCAGGGAGACCCGGGCTCCTCACAGTTCTTTCTGTCGCTGGAAGACGACCTCCTTCGGGTGTTCGGGATGGACAAGTTGCAGGGAGTCATGCGACGCCTCGGCATGGAGGAAGGCGTGCCGATCGAGGATCGCATGGTCACCCGTGCGATCGAGCGGGCGCAAAGGCAAGTCGAGGCTCGCAACTTCGAGACCCGCAAGCACCTGCTCGAGTACGACGATGTCATGGAGAAGCAGCGTCAGGTGATCTATTCGCTTCGGCGAAAACTCATGGAAGGTGGTGAGGCACCGCGTAAATTCATCACCAGCACCGCTGAGGAAATTCTCGACTGGCTAATGGATCAGCATTGCGACACGGAGCTCGATCCCGAGGATTGGAACCAGCAGGAGCTGCAGCGGCAGTTGGCGTATTTCTTCGGCCTCGACATCAAGAAGTTGCCAGTGAACCTGGACACGGATTCACGAGAGGAGATCCGCGCCGGCCTCTGGAGCGCGGTGCAGGCCCGTTACAGCAACAAGCTGGAGCGCATCGGCGAGGTAATGCCCCAGTTTGAGACATGGATATGCCTGCAGGTCGTCGATTCCCGCTGGAAAGAGCATCTCTATGCTCTCGACCGGCTCAAAGAAGGTATCGGCTTGAGGGGCTACGGCCAACGGGATCCACTGGTCGAATACAAGCGGGAGTCATTCGACATGTACCGGGAAATGCACGACCGCATCCAGGGGGAAGTGGTGCGCTACGCCTTCCAGCTCGAGCCTATGAGCCCGCAGGAACGCGAGCAAGAGCTGGCCCGGCAGCGGGCGCAGGCGCAGCAGACGCAGCGCATCGCGGCGGCGGCCGGCGGGGGCGGCACCGCAGTACAGACGGTGGTGAGAGAAAAGCAAAAGATCGGCCGCAACGATCCTTGCCCCTGCGGCAGCGGCAAGAAGTACAAGAAGTGTTGTGGATTCCGTTGATTCCTCGTTCTCCCGACGTCAGATGGATCATCGATCGGGAAGGGAACGGAAGCACGGAAGGTGGAATCGTTCATGCGGGGCGACTTTAGATACTGAGACAGGCATGCAGGAGATCTGATGTTGGAGGAAAATCCACCGCTTTCGCTTACTTTTGATGACGTACAGCTCATCCCTGCCCGCTCTTCCATTCTTCCCTCACAGGCGGACACCAAGACGCAGCTAACCCGGGACATCCAGCTGCACATACCGATTCTCTCCGCCGCCATGGACTCGGTCACCGAGTCGCGCATGGCCATCGCCCTGGCGCAACAAGGTGGGCTCGGGATCGTCCACCGCAACCTGCAGGTAGTCAAGCAGGCCGACGAGATCGACAAGGTCAAACGCTCTGAAAGTGGCATGATCGTCGACCCCATCACCATCGGCGCCCGCCAGCCAATCCATCAAGCACTCGAGATGATGGCCAAATACAAGATCTCGGGTGTGCCGGTAACCAACCCGCAGGGCAAAGTGCTCGGCATCCTCACCAACCGCGACGTGCGCTTCGAGAAGAACCTCGAGCGACCGGTCGAGGAGCTGATGACCCGGGAGAACCTGGTCACCGTGCCGGTCGGGACGACCTTGGACGAGGCCGTGGAACTCCTGCAGCGCCACAAGATAGAGAAACTCCTGGTGGTGGGCAAGAATGGCGATTTGAAAGGCCTGATCACCGTCAAGGACATCCAGAAGGCCATCGAATACCCCAACGCCTCCAAGGACGACCTCGGTCGCCTACGGGTGGGTGCAGCGGTCGGCGTCGGGGATGAGTCGATGGCCCGGGCAGAAGCACTCCTGGAAGCCGGCGCCGACGTTATTGTCGTCGATACCGCCCACGGCCACGCTGAATCGGTGCTGAGCGCGGTTGCCGAGCTCAAGAAACGCCATCCCGACAGCCCAGTGATCGCTGGCAACGTGGCCACCGGCGAGGCCACACGGGACCTTATCGAGGCGGGTGCGGATGCCGTCAAGGTAGGGATGGGCCCCTCAGCGATCTGTACTACCCGGGTGGTGGCAGGGGCGGGAGTGCCGCAAGTTACCGCCATCGCGGCCTGCGCTCGCGTGGCGCGCGATCATGGAGTGTCGATCATCGCCGACGGCGGTATCAAGTACTCGGGCGACATTTGCAAGGCCATCGCCGCCGGTGCCGACACCGTCATGATCGGCTCACTGCTGGCGGGCACCGACGAGAGCCCAGGCGAGATCGAGCTCTACCAGGGGCGCGCCTTCAAGAGCTACCGCGGTATGGGGTCGGTCGGTGCCATGCGTCACGGCAGCCGCGACCGCTACTTCCAGCCTGACGTGGAAGCGGCCAAGCTGGTGCCCGAGGGTATCGAGGGGAGGGTCCCCTACAAAGGTCCGGTGGCCGAGACCGTACATCAACTCGTCGGTGGCCTGCGTGCCGGCATGGGCTACTGCGGTTGCAAGGACATCACCGTCCTCAAGACCAAGGCACGTTTCATGCGGGTCACCGCTGCCGGTCTCAGAGAAGCCCATGTACACGACGTGCAAATCACCAAGGAAGCTCCCAATTACCGAGTCGAATAAGGGCCCGCGCAGAAATAACTTCCCAGAGTTCGCGCCCAGATTTGGGTCAGATTCGGCCGAACCGAGGGAGCAGAACCGCAGGCGTAGCCAAAGCTACGTCGAGGATTCTGCG
>JBHHYG010000227.1:0-6218 GCA_046757445.1 Acidobacteriota bacterium | reverse complement strand
AGGCCCGTTCTGCGGCCGCCAGCACCTGCTCACGCCGCTCGTCCGGAACCACGCCGCCGCGCCTGTCGGTGCCGTTGACCAACAGGTAGGCGTTGTTGCCGGAGTAATAGAGCACTCGGGTGTCGGCCAACTCGACCTCCGCCCCGGAGGGCCCCTGGCGGATCGACAGCAGGCCTGCTTGCTGTAGCACAGGGTTGGGGCGGAAGAGGCGATTGGCCGGCAGGTGACCGTGATCGCTGCTGATCACGAGGGTGATGCCCTCGCCTGCCGCCTTCCTCGTGGTTCCGAGGGTGGCATCGAGCCACTGGACGACGCGCTCGAGAAAGGGGCGGAGCCGGGCACCGACGGAGATATCGGACGCGGGGCTGCCGGGGGCTACCCATCCCCACCAGAGGTGCATCGCCTCGTCGGGATAGGGTAGGTAGGTGATCAGCAGGTCCCAGTCCGATGCCGCAGCCACCGCTCGGTGGCGGGCACTCAGGTGGCCGACGACCAGCGCCACGGTGTCGAGGTAGCGCGCCTCGGCGCTGCCGTCGCCGCCCTCCCACAGCGGTGGCCCGAAGTCGCCGCGCTGGTAGGAGGCGCTGCCGCCGTTACTCACGAAACCGGCCGCGGCCGCCTCGAGCGTTGCCGACAGCGCGGCATCGCTCGACAGCTCCACCCTGGCCTCGGAATGGTAGCAGCGCGGAGTGCCGTCGGCCGCCAGCTGCCAGCAGCGGAGGTATAGGGGGATCGGGCCCCTCTTCGCATCGACCTCGATCTGCACGAAGCCGGGTGGCACGGCTTGCGTCTCGGGGTGCAGGCGCTGCGGGTTGGCGGCCTGCACGGGAACCCGCACAGCGGATCTGCCTTGCGGATCAGCGCTCACCAGCACCGCGTCGTAGCCATTGCCCGGCGTATCCGGGTCGTCGAAGCTCCACACCCAGAGCTGTTCCGGGGCTCCCTCCACCGGCCCCACCGCGGCCTGAAGCGGCCAGCGCCAGAGCCGGGGGCGAACGGTACCGGTGGCAACGTTCTGCATGCTCGATGGTACCGGCTCACCTTCTATTCTTGGTATCGGCTCGCCATCCGCGGGTAGGGCGGAGCCGTAAAAGAGCCGCCGGGCATAGCCGCTGGCGAGCCGCTGCCTGTGGCTGTAGGAACCGCCGAATCGGCCACTCGGCTCGAAGAGAACGAGCGGATAACCCTGCGGCGTCTCCAGGGCCACCACTCTCTTTCCCTGGCGGGCGACCGCGGCCCAGACGGGCTCTGCCCTCAACATCTCTGCGGAAAAGCCGTTGACACCGGCGGTGACCGGCTCTCCCGGTGGCGGTACGCGGTTGCCGGTGATGCCGTTGATCGAGGGCGGCGCACCTGTCCACAGGGCAGCGAACCCGGGGGCGGTGAGGGTGGGAAATACTGACTGAGCGGCAGCTACCTCGCCCTCGGTTTCAAGGACGGCTAGCTGGGGCAGTCGACCCGCCTCGAGCATCGGGCGGACGAGCGAGATCGCAGCGCCGTCCCAGTTGATCCACAGGACTCGCCGTCGTGGTCCCTGTGGGCCGTTGCTACCGCCACCGGCCATGGTGACGGCCAGCAGGGCCAGCAGCAGAACAGCGACTTTCGGTGCGCGCGAGGTCGTTCCTTGCAGCGGCTTACTCCCCACGGGCGATGCGCACGCCGGCGCTGGCGCCGATGCGGGTGGCGCCGGCAGCGATCATCTCGGCCGCCTGCCGGCGGCTGCCGATGCCGCCAGCGGCCTTCACGCCCATGCTGCGTCCGACGGCCCTGCGCATGAGGGCGACGTCGTCGGTGCTGGCGCCGCCGGGCCCGAAGCCGGTGGAGGTCTTGACGTAGTCGGCACCGGCGTCGCGTGCCAGCTCGCAAGCGATGAGCTTTTGCTCGTCTGTGAGCAACACCGTCTCGAGGATGACCTTGACGATGGCATCGGCGGCATGGCTGGTGGCGACCACCTGCTCGATGTCGTATCGTACCCAGTCGTAGCGGCCCGATTTGAGCGCCCCGATGTTGATCACCATGTCGATCTCCCCGGCACCATCTCGGACCGCACGGGTGGCCTCGAAGGCCTTGGTCTCGGGCATGGCGGCGCCGAGCGGAAAGCCGGCCACCGAGCACACCCGCACCGGAGTCCCGCGCACCAGGTCGGCTGCCAGCGGCACGTAATAGGGGTTGATGCAGACGCTGGCGAAGCCGTACTCGACCGCCTCGCGGCAGAGCTGGACGATCTCGGCCTCGCTGGCATCCGGCCTCAGAAGGGTGTGGTCGATCAGCGGCGAGATAGCATCGTGCAGGGGCGGGGCGGTGCCGCCGATGCCGATACGATCGGCGCCGGCCCGGGCGATGAGGACGACACGCTCCGGGCACTTGCTCAGACACTCACCACGACACCTGCAGGCCAGCTCGTCGGCATCTTGTCCGGCGAGGTCGTCGGCGAGCTGGGCCGCTAGCCGCTCCACCAGGGCCTCCTCGGCGGCGCTCAGGGTTGCCTCACCGGCTGCCAGCGGCGCCGTGCTGATGGTGATGCCACGCTCGCGCGCCCGATCCCTTGCCGCCGGGGTGATGATGACGTTCGGCGGCACCTGTAGCCGACCGCCGCTGGCTGCATCGACCTCGGCGACGGTGACAGAGGGCCTGGCGGCCGGTCCCAGCGCCGACAGGAGCCTCGCTGGCTCGCCGCCGGCCAGCCTCCCCTTCGCTCGCAGCCGCCGGAGCGTCTGCCCGACGAGGTTCTTCAGATCAGCGGCGGTGTACGGGGCTGCCGTCGGCTTGGTCATGCCTCAGCGACTCATCTCTCGAGCCGAGGCGACCTGGAACGGGGCACTCACCGAGGCGCTGGTGCCGGCGACCTCGTCGACGACGGTGAGGGTAACCGAGTATGCGCCGGGGGGGAACTCTTTGAGCGGCACCTGCAGCGAGAAGGCCATGCGATCCTTGGGGGCAGGGTAGGGGTGCTGCGCCGGCAGCTCGCGGAACCTGGCGCCGTCGCGCTCGATGCGCCCGCCAACGGTCACCTTGTTGGTGCCGCTGGCCGCGTTGAGCTGCAGGCCGTATGCCTGCACGTACAGCAACAGGGGTTGTCGAGGCCGATAGCTGGCGCCGACGTTCGGAACCACTCGCAGATCGCCCTTGACAAAAGGGCGGTCCTGGTGGTCATCGTGGCGCGTCGCCCGGGCGACGCGGGATGCCAGGGTCAAGCTGGAGAGCCGCAGACCGGGGCCGTCGAGTGCCGGCAGCTCGATCTGCCGGATCGAGCGTCCCACCTTCTCGGTGGGGTTGTCGCGCACCATGACCAGCAGCTCGTAGCTACCCGCAGGCGCACTCAGTCGAAGTGGTTGCAGGATTTTTTGAGCCTCTAGCCGGTCCCATTCCTGTGGCGCCAGCGAGAAGTTGAGCCGGCGCTCGTCATCGTCGACCACCTCCCCCTGGCGCTGCAGCGCTGCATACAGATCAGCTGAATAGTGTCGCTGTCCGCCGACATAGGTCGACAGCAGCTCGTCGTAGGAAAGTGCCACGGTGACCTCCACGGCGGTGGCGCCGCCGGTGGCCTGAAAGTAGGAGACGACACTGTCGACGGGGAAGGCGTCGAAGCTCACCGTCGCCTCGACGCTGCGGCGAAGCGAGCGAAGCCTTGCCAGGTGAATCTCCGGAACTCTCTCGATCTCGCGAAGCTCGCGAGAGAAGTCGAGGTAGTCCTGTGCCAGTCGCGCCGGATCGACGCGCCGGCTCGTCCCCAGCCGCTCATTGTAGAGGGTGTCGGCGTGGCGCCGCAGGGCATAGGCGTCGAGGTTGCTGTTGACGTAGCCGGACTGCTCGCTCCAGATCGGTGCCGTGGCATCGATATCGGTGACCAGCTCGTATTCACCGGTGCCGTGGAAGTCGACGAAGGCCAGATCCAGGGAGGCATCCAGGCGAGGGTTGTCGACGCCGTTGTAGGTCCAGACCTCGGAGGCCCTCTCCATCGGCCCCCGGCCGGTGGGATTGCGCTGAAGCTGGTTGGGCGGCCCCAGGATGATGTAGATGCGACCGCGGTCGGTGGCCCATCCGGGCTTGCCGGCCGCATACATGCGGGTGGCGAAGGCGAAGCGCCTCAGGTGCTCTTCCCGATACTCGTTTCTTTGCGTTCCCGGGGTGGGGTCCCGCAACTCCCAGAAGCGGTCGATGAAACGCAGCCGCTGCTCACGGTCCTCGAGAGACTGATAGAGCTGTAATTCCTGATCGGTGATCAGGTAGCTGACGAATTCCTTGGGCCATCGCTCGAGGGCTTCGTCCAGCTCTGCCTCCGTGCCCGTCCATCCCTCGTATCGGGTCGTTGTTTGCGCAGGTTGTTGAGAACGGTGGTGGGCCGCCCCTGGCGCAACGGCTGTAGCCGTTGCCGGCCCGGTCAGCGCCCATGACAAGGCCACCAGAGCGGCCAGCTGGCCTGGTCTTCGCATCATCTGCGGGAAGGTTGCTGGCGTTTTTGCAAACGCTGGTAAGAGCGCATCGATTCCGTCTCCTTATCGGCAAGTCCAAGGTGCCGGTAGGCAGCCGCCAGGTTCAGATAGTAGCCGGCGTTGTGAGGATCGATGGCCAGGGCACGCAGGTAGGCTTCGACGGCCGCAGCGGCCTGATCTTGGGCCAGCAGAACGTTACCCAACATGGCGTGACTGTCGGCGAACAGGGGGTGACTCCGTAGCGAGGCTTCCAATGCCGTCCGCGCGGCCCCCGTCTTGCCACCCCGGTAGAGGATCAACCCACGTAGGTAGAGGGCTTCCCAGTGGCCCGGCGCGTGGCTCAGCGCTCGCTGCAGCGCCTCGAGGGCGGCACCGGCATCGCCTGCCGAAAAGCGCAGTTTAGCCGCCATCGTCCAGGCGTCAGGATCAGAGGCGTCGGCCTGCAGCAACCGCTCGAGGCTCGTTTCCGCCGCCCTCTCATGGCCGGCGGCGAGGTCGGCCCGCACGGCATTTTTCAATGTCTTCACTCGTTTCTCCCTTGCCTCCGCTGCGTCGCTTCGCTGCGCCAGCTCCTGGAATCTCTGCTGTGCCGCCAGGCTGGCCTGGCGGTCGCCCAGTCGAGCGGCGACCTGGGCAAGGCGGTAATAAGCGTCGGCAAGCTCAGGATCGAGACGGGTGCTCTCTTGCAAACTTTCGCGCGCCTCCTGGAGTTGGCCCCGATCGGCGAGGATACGGCCGATCAGATAATAAGCGTCGGCGTCGCCGCCATCCATGGGCAGCGCTGCTCGCAGATGGACGAGGGCGCGATCGTGCTCGGCGGGCCGGTCAGCGAGCACGACGCCGAGGCCGTGGTGAGCCTCGAGGTCGTTGGGATCGAGGGACAGCGCGGTTTCGAAAGCGTCGATGGCGGCCTCGAAGCTCTGGTGCATGTAAGCGGCGTAGCCGAGCAGATCGAGCACGCTTCCATCGTCGGGGCGAAGCTGAAGGTAGCCCTGGAAGCTGTCCACGGCATCAGCGAAGCGATTCATGGCCATCTGTGTTCTGGCTAGCTGCAGGTAGGCCTGCTGATAATCGGGATCCAGAGCCAGGGCCCGGCGGTAGGCCTCGGTAGCAGCCTGCATGTCACCCGACTGTTCCGCCAGCTCGCCGAGGGCCATCGATACCTCTGCGTTGTCGGGATCCAGCCGGCTGCACTCTAGATACTCGGCGCCGGCAGCAGCAGGGTCGCCAGCCAGCCGGTAAGCGTGCCCGAGCCAAAGACGTACCCTGGCATTGGCCGGCTCCTCGGATCGCAAGCGCAGAAGCAGTGCGATGGCAGCATCGAGCTCGCCGCCGGCGATGGCATCGCGCGCCTCCTCGAGGGAGCCGGAGGCGCTCCGAGCGGCTGACGCTTCCTCTTGTAACCAGCCGCAGTCGCGCCCTCTCGAAACTCCTGCGGCTGCGGCCGGCGCGCCGGCCGGCAGCAAGGGCCGGGTGAGGGCGACGGACCGGGCAACGACGATCGGCACGCTGTTGTACGACACTTCGACTCCGGCTTGCGGGTTGGGCTTGCTCACCACCGAGACCTGCGGGCGGAGGTCGAATACCCTGCGCCGGCAGGGCTGTCTGTTATCCTCACTCTACCGAGGCCGAGAGCGCGCGGCAACGCGTCTCACGGCGCTGGTTCCATACCAGCACCCGTGCCTCGAAGCGGACGCCAGTGGGCGAGGACAAGGCGCATGCCGGCAGAGAGGTGGGGGGGGGGGGGGGGGGGGGGGGGTGGGCGGGCGCGGGGGGGGCCGGCCC
>JBHHYG010000226.1:0-6258 GCA_046757445.1 Acidobacteriota bacterium | reverse complement strand
ACGCTGAAACGCTCGACCAGGTGGCGGGAGTGCAGGTCGATGGCCCGGACGATTCTCCTGAGGGCGGCGATCACTCGGTCATCGGGGGTCAGATCTTGATTCATCTGGGGTTTCCACCGCGATAGGAAAAAAAGATTAGAATACAAATGAGCTGATGAGTCAACCTAGCGCACCGAGATCAGGGTGAGAATACAGGTTAATTATTGACAGGATTAAGTTTAGGTTTCTGTCGAGCTCCCCACTGATTCCCGGCCCTAAGTTTGCGGACACCGCGATAATTTTGGTACGCTAAACTTTTTCCGAGCGGGCCTCAAGGAGGATTCTTGGAGGCCTCGCGCAACAACGGCATATTAGGAGGTGTGGGCGAGCACCGAGCGGCCGGCTGGCAGCGCCGAAGGCACCGAGCTCCCGAACCCGATGGCCTATCCGTTTACCTCAGGGAGGCGGGCCGTGTGCCGCTCCTTAAGCCCGCGAGGTCGACCTGATCGCATCGTGCCCGAATTCCGAAGATCTCATTGGTTATGTGGGCTGGCGGACGATGCGGAAGGGCCGAAATGTGATTGAGCGGTTATGTGCGGGATAGCCGGTGCCTGGGGCGACTCCGATGTGGAGACGGTCCGGTCGATGCTGGACCGTTTGGCCCACCGTGGACCGGACGCGGCAGCGATCGTCGACCTGGCGGGTGGCGGCACTCTGGGGCATCGCCGTCTGGCCATCATCGACCCGGACGGCGGAGACCAGCCGATCGCCAACGAGGATCGTTCAAAGAGGATCATCACCAACGGCGAGATCTACAACTTCCGGCAGCTCCGCAGCGATCTTGAGTCGAGACACGTGTTTCAGACGGAGAGCGATGGCGAGAGCGTATTGCATCTGTTCGAAGAGCTCGGCCCATCCATGGTGCGCAAGCTCGACGGGATGTTTGCCATCGCCGTTGTACACGGCAAGAACTTGTTTCTCGCTCGCGACCCGCTCGGAGTCAAACCACTTTACTACACGGTCGATGACACGGACGACTCCGCCCCCGTGTTGTTCTTCGCATCCGAGATCAAGGCTCTGACAGACCTGGAACTCAAGGTGCGGGCCGTTCCGCCCGGGACTTGCTACGACTTCGAACGTGGCTTTCTGCCGTACTACCGGGTGCCGGAGTACCAGCCGCGTGAGCGCCCGGACGAAGTTCTGCGCTCGATCCTGCGTGAGACGCTCGAACGGGCGATCGAGAAACGACTCATGAGTGACGTCCCGGTCGGCGTGTTCCTCTCCGGTGGGCTGGATAGCAGTATCGTCGCCGCCATCGCCGCGCGTCACCTACAGCCGCTTCACACGTTCGCCGTGGGAACGGAGGGTTCCTCAGACCTCGAAGCGGCACGCGTCGTCGCCCGATACATCGGGTCGGAGCATCACGAGTACGTTCTGGATCCCGAGGAGATTGGCCGGGACCTCGGCACCATTCTCTACCACCTTGAGTCATTCGATCAGGACCTCGTGCGCAGCGCCATCCCCTGTTTCTACTGCTCCCGCCTGGCCTCTGAACACGTCAAGGTCGTGCTCACTGGTGAAGGAGCCGACGAGCTTTTCGCTGGATACGACTACTATCGACAGATTACCGATGCGCAACTGCTACAGGCCGAACTCCGGCGCTCAGTGGCCGCACTTCACAACGTTAATCTCCAACGGGTCGACAGGATGACGATGGCGCACGGTGTTGAGGGGCGCGTGCCGTTCCTCGACTTGGACATGGTGCACCTGGCCCAGGGGATCCCGCCGAAGCTGAAGCTGCACCGGCGATCCGATGGGACCGTCGTCGACAAGTGGATCCTGCGGACCGTCGTTGAAGATCTGCTTCCGCAGGAGATCGTGTGGCGGGAGAAGCTGCAGTTCGATCAAGGAAGCGGTACGCTGGATACTCTTGAAACCACCCTGCGGCACCAGGAGGTCCGAAGCTTCAAGCGCGATGGCGCAGCCCCCTCCCTCTCCCCAATGCTGAGGTCAAGAGAGGAGTCGATTTACTACCGACTGATTGTCGAGTCGTTCGGCGAAGCAGCTCAAAACGTCATCGACAACGCAGGCTGCTGGGGCGAGGGACGTGTCGGGAGCTGAGCGACGGGGGGGCCATGGAGCAGGTGAGCGGCGTCGGCATCGCCACCACTGGTACGCTTATCGGCTCTTCGATGACGGGAGACCGTGGTGGAACCCACATCCCAACGGCTGAACGAAGCCGCTCTCGAGGCGCGAGCCGTCAAGAAACTCTTTCCGGGCGGGGTCCATGCGCTACGTGGTATCGACCTCACCGTGGCTTCCGGGGAAACGGTCGTTCTCATCGGTGAGAGCGGCTGCGGCAAGACGACCTTACTGCGGATGTTCAACCGACTCGAAGAGCCGACCGAGGGCACGATCCTGATCGAGGGGCGCCGGGCCGTCGACCACGATCCAATCGAGTTGCGTCGCCATACGGGGTACGTTCAACAAGAAGGAGGACTGCTTCCGCACTGGACCGTCCAGCGTAACGTCGAGCTGGTCCCCGAGTTGCTCGGCTGGGAAGCGAAACGCCGTCGAGCGCGCAGTTCCGAGCTACTTGCCCTGGTGGGACTCACCCCCGAGAGCTTTCGCTGGCGGTACCCACGTCATCTCTCGGGCGGCCAGCGCCAACGGGTGGCGTTCGCAAGGGCGCTCGCGACTGACCCACCCGTAGTCCTCCTGGACGAGCCCTTTGGCGCTCTGGACGCCCTGACTCGCTTGGAGCTCCAGCGCGAATTCCTGCAGCTGAAGCAACGATTGGCCAAGACGATCGTCCTCGTGCCCACGATCTCCAAGAGGCGTTTCGACTGGGCGACCGCATTGCCGTTTTGAAGGACGGCCGCGTACTGCAGACGGCGGCGCCGGACGAGCTACGTCGCGAACCGGCGGATGACTATGTGAGGTCATTGCTGACGATGACGGGTGAGATCGAGAAATGAAACGCCTCGGCCTCGTGCTACTCGCGATATGTGTCTGTGGATCGGCCGCGGCCGGCGAGCACATCGTCGTGGGTTCGAAGAACTTCGCTGAGAACCGACTCCTGGCGGAGATGTTCGCGCGCCTGCTGGAGGCCAGGACGGAGTTGACCGTGGATCGCCGGTTAAACCTGGCGGGAACGCAGATCTGCTTCGAGGCGCTGCGCACAGGCTCCATCGACCTGTACCCTGAGTACACGGGAACAGGGCTGGTCACGCTGCTCGGAGAATCGCCCCGGGGCAATGCAACGGAAACACTGAACCACGTACGCGGCGAGTTCCTCAAGCGGTTTGAGATGCGGTGGTTGCCGCCCTTGGGCTTCGAGAACTCCTACGAGCTTGCAGTGCCGTCGGAGTTGGCTGAGCACTACGAACTGCGGACGATCTCCGATCTGGCCGCGGTGGCCCCAGACCTGCGGGCCGGGCTGGGGTACGAGTTCATCGAACGCAACGATGGCTTGCCGGGCCTGCGCGAAGCCTACGGTCTCCGCTTTCGCGAGGTCCGTGCGCTGCAGCAGGCGCTGAAGTACCAGGCCGCCGCCGCACGCGAGGTGGATTGTCTCGACGTCTATACGACTGACGGCCGGCTCCTGGTCTACGACTTGACGGTACTCGAGGACGACCTCGGCTTCTTCCCGCCGTATCAGGCCGCTCCGTTGGTGCGAAGCGCCACGCTCCGGGCACACCCGGAGATCGGAAACGTGCTCTCACTGCTCGCGGACGCGCTGGACGAAGAAGCGATGCGAGGACTCAACCTTCGAGTTCAGGAGATGGGAGAGCCTATCGAAAGAGTCGCGCAAGAAGCGCTTGAGGATCTGGGACTGGCGGGGTCGAGGTCGGTTGACGCAGTGTCCACGAGAGAGGTCTCGTTCTTCCGGTACCTCTGGTCGCAGCGACACGAACTCGGCCTCCGAACCGTGGAGCACCTCGGCCTGACCGCGCTGGCTCTTGCGCTTGGGATGCTGGTTGCCGTACCCCTGGGTCTCCTGCTCGAGCGGCGTCGTGGTGCGGCCGAGTCGGTGATCGGCACCGTGGGTGTCACCCAGACGATCCCGTCCATCGCGCTGCTCGCCTTCATGATTCCGCTTCTCGGCGTGGGGCCGGTGCCGGCACTGGTGGCGCTCTGGATCTATTCGATCTTTCCCATCCTGAGGAACACGTACACCGGTGTCCGGGGCGCGCCCGCTGACGCGGTTCAAGCGGCTTCGGCTTTAGGGATGACAGATGCTCAGGTGCTGAAGCGCGTGCGGTTGCCGCTCGCCGTTCCGGTAATCCTCGCCGGCGTGAGAACGTCGGCTGTGCTGACGGTGGGAACCGCCACCCTGGCAGCCTTCATTGGGGCTGGCGGGCTCGGGGTGCCGATCGTTGCCGGATTGCAACTCGCGGACACCACGCGAATCCTGTCCGGTGCGCTGCCAGCGGCCGCACTCGCCCTGATCGTCGATCGGGGGCTGGCTGGCGTCGAACGCCTCCTGCGCCCTCGGGGCATGGATTGACCCGCCATCAACTCGTGACCTGGGTCTCCAAACTTCGGCGTCAGGACACCTTTCCCGCCGCCCTCCACTATTCCTCCACGACTCAGGCGGACTCACGGGGACTCCTGGGGACTCACGAGGACAACAAGTAGGAGCCGAAGCTCCTGTCCCTCATCGGTTTGGCCGCTAAAGTCGCGCGTCGCCGCAATTTATCGATAAGGGCCGGATCGGGTTCGACTCCCGCCGCCTCCACCATCTCTTTTCTCTCACTTGACAGCGACCAATAAATATGGTCATATGACCAGCTATGTTGGTCTCACGCTCCTCGCCTTTCGGAGGCCGTACCCGGACCCTCGTCCTGCTGGCGCTCAGTCTCCTCGAAGAGAGCTATGCCAGGGAACTCGCGCGTCTGATGGAGGTATCCCTCAATGGGGTTCAGCAGGCGCTGCGTGGACTGGAGGTTGACGGCCTCGTTGCGGCACGATCTTCGGGAAGGACGCGTCTGTATCGGCTGAATCCCCGCTACTTTGCCCGCCGGGAGCTGGAGAGCTATCTCAAGCGTCTGGCGGGTGCGGAAACGGAGCTCGTGGAGCGTACCGCCAGTCTGAGAAGACGGCCCCGCCGAACCGGCAAGCCGCGGTGAACATCACCGCAAAGTCCACGCTGGCCCAGGTGGCTGCTTGTGTCGCACGCGCGCTGTCCCGCGCGAGAATCCTGGCGGTCCTGACCGGCGGAGCCTGTGCCACGCTCTACAGCAAGGGAGAATACCTTTCCTCGGACCTCGACTTCATCTTGCAGTCGGCGGTCACGCGCCAGGAGCTTGACGACGTCATGAGGTCTATCGGTTTTCATCGATCCGGCAATCACTACCGGCATTCTCGGACCGCATTCTTCGTGGAATTTCCTGCGGGGCCCCTTGGCATCGGCACCGACATCGACATTCGACCTGTCGTCCACCGGATCGGGGGAATCGGCGTACGGCTGCTCTCGCCAACCGATTCCTGTCGAGACCGCCTCGCGGCCTACTATCATTGGAATGATCGTCAGAGCCTGAACACCGCAGTCCAGATCGCCCGGCACAGCCAGATCGACCTGAAGGTTGTGGAGACTTGGAGCAACCGCGAGGGCGCCTCCGACAAGTTCAGGGAGTTTCTCACGGCCCTCGGTCATCGCCCGGGCAAGGGTCGGCGGAGGAGAACGCCGGCGGCATCGGGCGGGAAGCAGTCGAAGCGATCCTGAGGTTCTCCCCACAGCTTCCACATTTTCTTGCCGGTAACAAAGGGTCTCCGGAGGCTCCCGGATCGGGTTCGACTCCCGCCGCCTCCACCATCCACACCCGGCCGATCTCGACAGCACCACGACACAACCGGAGCAGGCACGACGCGCTGGTGAGCGGCGCCGGCAGCGGGCGCCGTGAGTCCCATCGCTCCCGGATTGGGGGGAACAGCCCCCGCTGTAGCCCAGGATTGTTCGTATGCTGCAGGCGGCCCTATATAATGGGGCGGCCGGAGGACGGGCAGACGTGGAGCGGCAGCCGCCTCGGGTCAACTCCGCGAAAAGCAGGATCCAGCCCCTGTGCGGTTCTGGCCGGGAAATGCCAATAGGCATTTAGGACATGAATCCCGGATGAATCCCGGCGCCGGAGGGGGGATTGGGGCGCACGATCGATGCTCGACGCGGATGTGTCCCTTCCAGGTCCGGGGGCAGCTCTCCTTGAAGCGAGAAGATCCAGATGGGTCACCCTGAAGCATGGCCAAGGTCGGAATAGTCATCATCGGCCGGAACGAGGC
>JBHHYG010000225.1:0-6263 GCA_046757445.1 Acidobacteriota bacterium | reverse complement strand
GTAGCCGGGGCCGGCAGCCGGGGGCCAATGTTCGTGATGCCACCATCATTCAGCAGCCTGCACGGAGAGCGGGAACAGCCTCGTCGGCCTAGCGCATGGGTCTTGCGGGCGAGGTCAAGGAACGCCGACGTTGGTGCGGAGACCGGTTTCAGTCTCCTGGAGTTGCTGGTGGCCAGCTTCATGTCGATTCTGGTGGTCGGTGGCATGCTGCTCATGCTGCAGGGTTTGGAGGATGTTCACCGCAACACCCAGGAGCTGATCGACGCCCAGCAAACGGCGCGCCTGTCGCTGGAGCGGATGAGCCGTGACCTGCAGCTTGCCGGCGTCGGCCTCGCTTCGTTATTGCCGCCACTGCCCCTTATCGTGCCGCGGACCGACGGCGGCATCGACATCCGCCACAACCAGGGTGACGTGACGGCACTGCTGGCGGCCGACATGGCCGGGCCGGGATCTTCTCTGCTGGTCGACGATGCCGCCGGCTTCGAGGCCGGCATGGCTGTGGCGATCTACGATTCCAGCGGCACCCTCGACATGGTCACGCTCACCAGCGTTGACACGGTCTCCAAGCTGCTCGCTCACGACGGCTCCTCGAAGGCCTACACGGTAGCCAATGGCACTGCAGTGGCGAGGGTCCTCACCATCAGCTATCTGCTACAAAACATAGGGGGCGTGCAGACGTTGATGCGGCAGGAAGATACGGCCAGCCCGCAGCCTCTCGCCAACCATGTGCGGTCGCTCACCTTCACCTACTACAACGACGCCGTGCCACCTCAGATCTTCAGCCCGCTGTCGGTGGCCGATCAGCTACGCATCGAGGCTATCGAGATCCGTCTCGAGATCGAGACGGAAGATGTACGGCTCAACACCACCGAGCGACCCTCGGTGACCCTCACCACCCGCGTCATGCCGAGAGCGCTGTTGCTCTCCTGAACGAATCGCGACCGAGTCTCTACAATTCCCGCCATGGATGAGGCCGAGCGCATGCATCTGGTGGTTCGCGGCCGAGTGCAGGGCGTCTTCTACCGGGCCAGCGCCCTTCATGAGGCCCGCCGCCTGCTGCTCACCGGCTGGGTCCGTAACTGCGCCGACGGCTCGGTAGCCCTGGTCGCGGAGGGTCCCCGGCGGGCCTGCGAGCAACTGCTACGCTTCTGCCGGAAAGGACCGCACGGCGCCCGCGTTGACGATGTCGAGATAAGCTGGGGGGCAGCCACCGGGGAGTACACCGACTTCGAGGTCCGCGCCTGAACAATCCGCAGCCACCCGCGTCTGCATCCGCCGTCGCCGAGACCTCTTTCCGCATCGGTGTCGCCGGCTGGTCCTACCCGGACTGGCGCGGCATCGTCTACCCGCCTGGCGCCGGTCGTGGCTTCGATCCGCTCGCCTTCCTTGCCGACCTGCTCGACACCATCGAGCTCAACAACACCTTCTACCGGCCGCCAGCACCGCGGGTCTCGGCCTCCTGGGCCCGCCGTGTCGAGGACAACCCGGCGTTTCGTTTCACCGCCAAGGCATGGCGCCGCCTCACCCACGAGCCGCGCTTCTCCCGGGCCGACGTCGAGCAGGTTCGCCGTGGCCTCGAGCCCCTGCTGGAGGCCGGGCGCCTGGCCTGCCTGCTGTTGCAGTACCCGTGGTCCTTCCGCAACCGCGCCGACAGCCGGCGGCGCCTCGTGGCCACCTTCGATGCCCTGGAGGGACTGCCGCTGGCCGTCGAGGTCCGCCATGCCTCCTGGGACGAGCCGGAGTTTTGGGAGCTACTCGAAAGCCGCTGCGTCTCCTACTGCGCCGTCGATCAACCCGCTCATCCGCACAACCTGAGCGCACTGGCGCGGACCACGGCGGTGCCCGCCTACCTCCGCCTGCACGGCCGCAACCGCGCCCATTGGTTCGCCCCGGGAGCCGGGCGCGACCAGCGCTACGATTACCTCTACAACGACGTGGAGCTGGCCGGGCTGGCCGAGAAGGCGATGCAGATGGCGGAGCAGGCAGCGCCCGTCTACGTCATCGCCAACAACCACTACCGCGGTCAGGCGGTAGCCAACGCCCTGCAGCTGAAGGCGCTGCTGCGCCGCCTCGCTTCAGGCCCCATGACGCCAACGATGGCCGCTCTTGGCGGGGCAGGGGAGACGGCCCACAATGGTGCCCGCGGGGCAGGGGAGGCGGTCCACAATGGTGCCACCCGCGTCGTCGGGGAGGCTCCCCAGGACAAGCGGCAAGGGCTGCAGCCCGGCGGCCCGAAAATCCCCGTGCCCCCCTGGTTGTGCGATCGCTACCCCGAGCTGCGAAGCATCGCCGCCGCCGCGCCCACGCCGGCCCCCAAGCAGCCGCGGCTGCGCTTCGAGGGAGATGATCCATGACCCGCTGTAGTTTGCGCCCACGGCGCTCGGAGCGGTGCCCCAACCATGATTTCGACGGACAGCAAGCCCGAACTTCTCAGCGACTCGCGACGGTGCGAGCGCAAGGGCCGCGATGACTGCGTTGCCGACGATGAAGTATTGCCAGGACGTCCACGGGTGAGCTGCGGGAGAGGACAGTTTTCGCTGCCTTTTCGCTAACCGCACGACTCGAGACCAGCGCTGAATTTTGGGCTTTGGATGCCTCCCCCGCTTGGCTACCATTATGGGGACAAATTGTAATGAGGCCCACTCCACCCTGAGGGAAGGAGACGAGCCCGCATCTCTCACCACGGTTCGTGGCCATATATGCAGGCTAGGCAAGGGGAGAAGCCACCATGAGAACACCGACCCGACTGTTGAGCATCGGCATCCTGCTGTCGGCGATGGCGCTGCCGCAGGGCCACTTCGCACCGGCACAGGCGGCGCTGGCCGAAGCGGCCGCTTCCAGCACCCTCGCGGCGACGCCCGCCGTGCCGGCGGCGACTTCCCGCCTGCTCGGGGCCACCACCAGCGGCATGCTGGTGGAGATCGACCCCACCGATGCCACCTTTACGGTCATCGGGCCCATCGGCTTTCCCGGCGTCACCGGCCTGGCGGAGGCTTCCGACGGCACCCTCTTTGCGGTCACCGACACCGACCTGCTGACCATCGACCCCAATACCGGGGTCGGTACCATGGTCAGCGTGATGAGCGCGGTTGGCGCGTCAGGATTACCTACTGCTGTTTTCGTGCTCGAGGACATCAGCTTCGACCCTGCCGGCACGCTCTTCGGCGTCGGCAACCAGACTGTCGCCGGGGCCCAAGAGACCCTGGTGAGCATCGATACCGTCAGCGCGGTGCAGAGCTTCCGCGGCGTCACCGGCCTCTCTCCCCTCGTCATCGAGAGCGGCCTGGCCTTCGATGCCGCCGGCATGCTCTTTCACGCCGGCGATGTGCATGTTCCCGCCGCCCTGATACCGTTCCCTTTCATACCTCCGCCCTTCGTCGGCATCGACCTGAACACGCTGACCTTCCTCTCATCCATATCTGTGATGCCCTTCCTAGAGGCTGTCATCAAGGAGGGGGGAACGGAGCTGCAGGGCCGCATCAACGCCCTGGCCTTCTCCCCCGACCCCGCTCCCGACGGCACCCTGTTCGCCTCCAACATCCGCGACCTGGGACCCCCAGGGCTCGACCTTGACTTCTCCCAGCCGCCAGGCGGCAGCCGCTTCCTGGTGACCATCGATCCGGCCACCGGCGCGGCGACCACCGTCGGTGCGACCATCGACGAGCTCGATGCCCTGGCCTTCGTCACCGCCAGCGCCGGCCCCACCATCGCCCTCGAGCTGCGCGAGGTGGAAATCAAGGCCAAGGGCAAGGGGGACGACGAGGACGACGACCACGGGAAGGGGAAGAAGAAAGACAAGGAGAAGGGGAAGTTCGAGGTCGAGGGCCGTTTCACCCTCACCGAGGCCAGCGACGGGACCATCGATCCGGTGACCGAGGGCATGAGCTTCGATATCGGCCCGATGAGCTTCACCATTGAGCCGGGGCTGTTCCGCAGCAAGGGCCACGGCAAGAAGTTCGAGTTCAAGGGCAAGATCTTCGGCGACATCGCCGGTGACATGCGCGAGGTCGAGCTGAAGGTGAAGATCAAGCAGCGTGGCGGCAAGAAGGACGCCGGCCAGTACGAGCTGGAGATCGAGGGCAAGAAGGTCGATCTTTCGGGCGTCGACTTCCCCGACCCGATCACCGTATCGCTGACCATCGGTGGTGATACCGGCGCCGCCAGCATCTCGCCCAAGATCAAGGATTGACAGGCGCCGATCTAGCCCGAACTTCTCAACGGCTCGCAGCTGCGCGAGCTCACGAGAAGCTCGGGCTAGCCGATCCTCTCCGGCATTTGGTATGGTTCGGGGGATAGTTGCCCGCACCAACTCTCGTCGCGGGCGGGCCCGAGCCATGGGCTGGGTATCCCGGCCAGTGCGCCACGATCTGGTCGCGCTCCTGGCCGAGCGGGAGGTAGCATCGTTGCCGAGCGTATCTTCCAGCCAGTCGCTGGAGTCTGGGCCCCTGCACCCCAGCGGGGCGGGCGAGCGTTCCGAGGCCGGAACGGCGCTGCTGATGATCCTTCTGGCCATGTTTGCCATCGGCTTGATGTCCATGGTCGTTGCCCAGGTGGCCTCCACCGAGTTGACGATCATCTCCAACATCACCGCCGGAACCGCCTCCTTCATGCCCGCCGACGGCGCTTCGCAGGTGTTGTTGCGCGACCTGGTGAACATGGCCAGGTCGCTGGGCCGTTTCCCCACCGACGCAGAGCTGGCGACGATCTCGGCGCCGCCTTTCTCGAGCGTCAACCTGACCCAGTTCACCGCCTTCGCCGATGGGCCCGAGCTGGCCCAGTCGCTGAGTGGTGGCCTCTACATCGGCCTGTCGGCGCAGATCCAGCCCTTCAAGATCCTGGCGACAGCAACCAGGGATGGCCCCCCCGCCAGCAACGCCACGGTGGAGATCGACGGCGAGTTCGCCAGCATCCCCATCTTCCAGTTCGGGGCGCTCTACGAGCAGGACCTGGAGATCTTTCCGGGGCCTTCCATGACGCTGGGGGGCCGCCTCCACAGCAACGGCGATATCTACATCGGTACCGGCAGCACTGTCTCCCTCAACGCCCCGGTGACTACCAACGGCAAGATCTACAACTTCCGCAAGGACGACTCGACGACACCTCCTGGCACCGTCAACATCCTGGATTCCGTCGGCGTCTACCAGGCGATGGCCGGACTCGACTCGACCGACCCGAACTGGAGCTCGCAGGCCATGGACCGCTGGGACGGCCGCGTGCGCACCGGTAACCTCGGCGGCCAGCGCCTCGACCTGGTGATCGAGGACCCCCTCAACCCCCACCTGGTCATCGAGCCCGGCCGGCCGACCGATTCCGCCGCCGACCAGGCGGCGAAGATTTACTACCAGGCCGGGCTGCGGATCCTCAATGGCCAGGGTTACGACGGTTCCGGCACTCCCGTCTCGCTCATCGATCCGCTCACCAGTACCAGCGCCGTGCGCGAGACCCTCATCGACGACCCGCGGGAGAGCAAGACCATGCTCACCGTCGAGGTCGACATGGCAAAGCTCGGTCGCTTGTCTGCTTATCCGGTCAATGGGGTGGTCTACGTGGGTGCCTTCGAGCCCACCGGCGGCATGCCGATGTGGCTGGGCGGCAGCTCGGGGGTCGGGCCGGCCGCCTGGGTCGGCTATGACACCCCCTGGTCGGGAACCGGCACCACCGAGTTCGCCGTCAAGCTGGCCAACGGACAGCAGTTGGTGAGCCCGCTGTCGGTGACCACCGAGAACCCGGTCTACATCCACGGCAACTACAACACCGTCGCCAAGAAGGGGGCGGCGGTGATGGCCGACGCGGTCACCATCCTCAGCAACGCGTGGGGGGATCTCGACTACGACGGCACCTTCGACGAAGATCTCGCCTACAGCCAGTTGCCGCTGACGTTCCGGTTCGCGACGCCGACTACCGTCAACGCCGCCCTGATGATGGGCAACACGACGACCGCGGTGGGCGGCCCCTACAACGGCGGCCTGGAGAACCTGCCGCGGCTCATCGAGTACTGGGCAGGCGGTTCGCTGACCCTGCGGGGCAGTTTCGTGGACCTTTGGCAGTCGATCTACGCCGACTCCCCCTATGGCGCTGCCGGCGTCTATTCGGCGCCCATCCGCAGCTGGCTCTTCGACCCCGACTTTCTGTCCTTGGGCAATCTGCCACCGGCGTCACCGCGCGTCTACCAGATCAGGGTCACCGGCTGGCATCATCGCTAGCCCGCATATCTCAACGGGTTGCGTCGCGAGGGCGTGGGAAAGGGTGCGGTCGCAAGGCGC
>JBHHYG010000224.1:0-6290 GCA_046757445.1 Acidobacteriota bacterium | reverse complement strand
TCAGGCGCGCCGGGACGAGGAGCTCCTCGGATCCAACGAGTTCGAGCGCTTCATGCGGCCGCTCCTGCTCGAGGCTGCAGAGCTTGGTGACAGGGATAAAGTGACGCCGCCCAATCTGGCGTCGCTGATGTTGCTGGTGGAGGAAGACCGCAAGAAGGTGCTGCTGACCGGCGACGGCCACTGGCAGGACATCCTCGAGGGCCTCGACGCTTGCGGCAAGCTGGATGCCAGCGGCAGTATCCACGTGGATGTGCTGAAGGTGCAGCACCACGGCTCCGAGCACAATACCCACCTGGACTTCGCCAAGCGGGTGACCGCCGACCACTACGTCTTTTGCGGCGATGGCGCGCACGACAACCCCGACCCCAGGGTGATCCAGGCCTATATCGACTCTCGCCTCGGCCCGCCCTCCAAGCGCAGCCGCAACGCCGAGGTGGGCAACCGCTTCACCCTATGGTTCAACGCCAGCCCGACCATGGCCGGCGCCAAGCACCCTGCACACATGCGCAAGGTAAGGCAAAAGGTGGAAAGGGCGGTGCAGCACAGCCACGGTCAGATGCGCAGCCGCTTCCTGCAAGGTAGCAAGTTCGAGCTGCGGCTGAGCTAACAACGGTCCCCTGCTGCAGGCGCGGTCACGGCAGCTCGATCGCGGCGCTCCGCAGCTCACGCACCGATCCGACGATCGCCATGCGCATCGACTAAAACGAGCTTGGGCAACAAGAACGACGCCCACACCAAGGTGGCCGCCAGGAACAAGATAGAAGTCGCGGCCATCCAGCCGAAGTAGCGCGCCCGGTCGAGCTCCATCAGCGCCCGCGGGATTATCGCCAGCATCATCAACGCGCCGATCACCAGCACTTGCCAGGGCTTCCCCAACAGCAGCTGCTCGTAGCCACCGTGGCCCAACGTCACCTGGGTGCTGACGGCGAGCGCCAGCAGCGCGAAGCCGCCGATGAAGCTGATGTGCAGGCTGGCCTTGTAATGCGCCGGAAAGGCCGAGGCGACCAGATATCCGAGCGGCAGCAACCAGGCCGCGCCCCACACCAGGCGGCCATTCCAGCCCTGCCGCGTCGGTCGTCGCCAGAGCTGGGCGCTGGCCAACAGGACGACGAGGATGACGACGCCCCGCAGTAGCATCGCCGGGCGGAGCGAGCCCTGGGTCTCGATCCAGAAGCTCGCCAGCAGCAGGACGCCGCCGGCTAGGTGGGCGGCACGCTCGAGGAGCTCGCGCGGGGTAGCCTCAGCATCGGCCGGCGCCGCGCCGCGCGTCATCAGCGGCAGGGCCAGGCCTCCTACGCCGAGGACCAGGCCGATGAACATGCCTTGCAGCAGCAGGCCGCGGCCGAAGCCGTGCCACCATGGGTCGTAGACGAGCCAGCCGTCGGCCCCGATCATCACCGAGCCGGCGATCCCCATCAGCAGGGCGAGGGGAATCCAGACGAAGTTGTTGGGAGGGCGTCGCCGGGAGCTGCCGCTCACGAACCGCTGCACGGCGAAGCCGACCAGCGTCGCCGCCAGCATCAACCATGCCACCTGCGAGAGCAACCAGTGCCGACTCCAGGCGGCGACCACGGTCACCACCGGGGCCACGAGCGCCACCCCCACTTGCCAGCCCGCCGGCGGCGCGCTGCCGGTGCGCCGCGGGATCATGGTGAACAGGAACCCAACCCCGAAGCAGGTCATGAATCCCTGGATCTGAGTGATGGCGTGAAAGATCGGCCGGTAGTCGAGCAGCACGCCGGTGGCGTGCAGTAACCAGTGCGAGATGCCGGCCCAGGAGAGCACGATGCCGGCGGGGAACAAGAGACGGTAAGGCTCACGACGCCAGATGGAGGCGTCCGCCAGCGCATCGATCTCGACGATGGGCTCTCCGGGCATGCCCACAGTCTCGCGTCTGGCACGTTTCAAGGCAACTCATCGCGCTACGTCTCTGGGTACTGTCGCAAGATGAGCCCGGCCTCCTCGACCAGTCGCTGGTAGGCGAGCTCGAGCTCCTCCGGATAGGCCTGCCGTTGCTCGAAGACGACCTCGACGATGCCGGCCTGGATCGCTTCCTTCACACAGCCGAAGCAGGGCCGCAGGGTCGTGTACAGGGTGCCGCCCTCGACGGCGTTGCCGTGCCGGGCAGCCAGCACGATGGCGTTCTGCTCGGCGTGCACGCAGACACAGGTATCGTAGCCCTCGCCGGGCGGGGCGTCGGACTGGCAGCGCAGGCAGCCGCCGTCGAAGCAGTTCTTCACACCGATCGGGGTGCCGTTGTAGCCGGTGCTGATGATCGATTTCTGCTTCACCACCAGCGCCCCGACCTGCCGGCGGCTGCAATTGGAGCGCGTCGCCGCCTCCCTGGCGATGTTGAGGTAGTAGCGGTCCCAGCCGGGCCGTTGTCGTCGCCTCGAATCAGAGCTCACGCCCGCCACTGTACCGACAAGCTGACCGTCGCGTCCACGAGGCCGCTGCGCGAGCGCTGGTCCATCACTGTGTCCCTACCGGTGGTTGGGCCGCCCCTGTGAGTGCACGACAGCTAGCCCGGACTTCTCAACGGTTGCGGCAGCGTCGATTGGCATGGGACCAGGTGAGCAAGGTGGCGAAAAAGGCGTCCGAACCGCTTTCAGCGGTAGTAGTTGAAATTACAGTGCGCGGCAAGAAAGTGAAAAGTTGAAGGTGGCGCGGCAAGCTGTTGTACCGCACGCGGTTATACTCTTCGCCGGCTAGCCCGCATTTCTCATCGGTTTCCTGCTGCGGGTGTGTCCGAGTCATCCCGGCCCAGCCTCGGAGGTGGACGTGATCCGAAAGGCATTGTGCGTCATGGCCTTGTTGACCGTGACGACGATCTGCCAATCGCAACAGTCTGCTTGGGGTCCTGCGAATCTGAAAGGAGGAGAACTGTACCTGCGAGAAACGCCCAACAACAATCGCAAAGTCTATGTCCACCAAGGTGGCATGGAATTTTACTACATACATTCCGAAAGTCGACTTTTCCCTGTCCGGGAACCGCTCAAGGTCACAGTTCAAGAGATTCATAGGCGAAACGATCATACCGAGGTCGTTTTTATCAACAACCACCTTGGCACCGGAAAGATAGAGATCTACGGCGCCTCTTCGGCAACGCTGCTGGATGCGGCGCTTCACAGCGCCTTCGCGCGATCGATCGAAGAAGCGAAGGCAGCGCTCATATTGAACACGAAGACCGGCATTGTTCATTTTGCTGGCAGCAACCATTTGCCCCCCGAAGAATTAAGCGAACCGATCGACGAAGATCAATTACAGACGAGAGAAGCGACCCCCGAGGGGAAGGAAATCAAGAAGTGCCCGATCTGTTTTTCAAGATCCCCTCAGATCGCAGGCCTCGGCATGGAAATGCAGTTGGGTGAGGCCATGTCGAGGGAGATCCTGGCCCGTTATCCCTTAACCATGAACGACCAGACACAAAAACGGGTCAGAAGAGTAGGCGAAAAGGTCTTGGGCCGCTGGGTGGCGCCGCTGAAAGGCTATCGCTACAAGTTCTACGCAATCGACAGCGATGCTCCTGATTCCTTTGCGGTACCCGGGGGCAAAATCTACACCACCAGCGCTCTACTGGAGTTGATGGAGTCTGACCTGGAACTGGAAGGCATTCTGGCCAATGAAATTGCCCACGTAGAGATGAGGCACGGGTACCGACAGTACAGGGACATTCTGGACCTGGGGGCTCTCAAGAAGACCGTCTCTTTCTTCGGCCGACTATCTCATATTGCCGGTTCCGTTGTTCCGGGCGGCGGCCTGATAAACCGGATGAAACAAATCGATCGCATCAACGAATTCTCGGCGGCGGTGGTCACAGCCGGTGACGCATATGCGTTCGAGGCGGAAGCTGACGCTTTCGTGACTCTCTACTTCGAAGCCAACGAGTTGAACCAGGGGCCGAAGTCGTATGCGAATTTTCTGAGAAAGCTGCAGTATGCCATTGAATCGAATAGCCCGCCCGAGGCCGGCCCAGACGGCAAGAACGGGCATCTGTCGTTGGGGGCTCGGATCGACGCCCTCGAAAACTCGGAGGTGGCGGCATTCGGAACAGATGCAACACTCTTCGGGTACGATGCGAAGAAGAATCTCGTGGCGACGATCGCCTTCCAACTGCAGCGCAACTATCGGGGCACCCTGAATCCCGCTGAAGTCGGATTTCAAGTCGTAGCGCTAGTACGCACTACGTCGGCGTTGGAGGATTCAGGTGAAATCGACGATCTCAAGATCATGTCCAGTGGAGATGAGATCGAGCTTGATAACAGAGAGGATACGAAGATCTTTCCTAACGATTCTGTGGGGATCTCACTGGTCTCCAAGGAGTATCGCCAGCTGGTTGCCAGAATAGATGGGGTCGAGCTCGATCTTCCTCACGTGGCCAAATGGAAGAGTCAATGACCGGCCGCCGCCTGCGCCCTCGCCGCTACCCCCTCGGGCGCACCAGCTCTTGAAAGCGGGGATCGTCGCGTAGTGGCTCGATGTGATCTCAGCGTGAAGCTCGTCGATGACGCTGTAGCTACGCAGATACGGGCCGTTGAGAAATGCGGGATAGGCCCGACTTCACCTCTTGACAAAGGATAGGCGCAGGACCGCGAGTGAAAGGCCAAACTTTCTTGAGACTTGATCGCTGGGAGCCCTGCTCGTATTCTTTATCGTAAAGAGGTAAAGACTATCGTACGATGTTTACGAGCAAACTTTCCCGAAAGGGCCAGGTGACGATCCCCAAGGAGGTCCGCGAAACCTTGCAACTCACGCCCGGAGATCGGCTGCTGTACGAGATAGAAGAAGACTCGGTGAGGCTGCGGCGACTCGATCCCTTCGACGCCGCCTTCCACGAGGCGCTCACCGAGACGCTCGACGAGTGGGCCAGCACCGGCGACGATGAAGCGTTCCGTGACCTTTGACCCAGGAGACGTTGTCGTGGTCCCGTTTCCCTTCGTCGACAGACGTGGGACCAAGAGGCGCCCCGCCCTGGTCCTGAGCGATCCGTCGTTCAACGAGGCGGGTGCCACGATCCTGGCGATGATCACCACCGAAGCCCACCGCCCCCGACCCGGTGACACCGAGCTGCTCGGCAGCAAGACCGCCGGCCTTCACGCTTCCTGTATCGTTCGCCTCAAGCTTTTCACCCTCGACAATCGTCTGATCGTGCGAAAGATCGGCAAGCTCGATCCTGTGGACGAGGAGTCAGTCTCCGCAGCTCTCCGGCGTCATCTGCCGTGGGCGCATGCTCAAGCCCCTTCTTTGTTGTCACCGCCGGACCGCCGATGAACTTCAGGATGACCCAGGAAAGATCCCAGAAACCTCAGTCTGTGGTGTGATGACCGAGCCGGCGCTTGTCAGAGCACCGCAGTTACGGGTACATTTCCGACCCGCAACCCCCCGGCGTCCGAGCAGCTCAATGACAGCCCAGGAGCCCGTCCGATGAGATCACGCATTCTCGTACTTGTCGTTCTTTCCATGGCCGTTTTCGCCCTTGCCTGCCAGCCAGCGCCACAAGCCAATGACAACGCCGCCGAGCAGGCGGCCGAGGAGCATGAGCAGGCCGGGCACGAGGAGCAGGGCACCGAGACAGGCCCTGAACACGACCACCAGGCAGAACAGTCCGACGAACGTGCCGCCTACTCGAAGCCGCAAGAGGTCTACGACTTCCTCGGCGTGAAGCAGGGCGATCGCATCGTCGATCTGCGCGCCGGCGGCGGCTACAACACCATTCTGATGGCCAAGCGCGTCGGCCCCGAGGGCAAGGTCATCGCCCAGATGGCGCGGCCAGAGTTCAAGGAGCGCGTCAGCGGCGGTGACCTGCAAGAGCTCGGCAACGTCGGCTTCGTCGAGGAGCTCAGCGAGCTCGAGACCGGCAGCATCGACGATGTGGTGGCGGTGCGCGCCTACCATCTCTTCTCGGACGTGCCGGCGATGCTCGCCGAGTTGCACCGAGCCATGGTGCCGGGAGGCGTGGTCGGTATCGTCGAAGTGCGCCTGAACCAGCCGGAGGGACACGACATGAAGACCCACCGGATGGGCGAGCAGACGGTGATCTCCGACATGCAAGCCGCGGGCTTCGAGTACGTCGGCAGCTCCGACATGCTGCGGCGGGACGACGACGATTACACCGTCTACATCCCGGAGAACCGGCAACGCTACCACACCGACCGGATGCTGCTGAAGTTCCGCAAGCCGGACTACTAGCCCGCATTTCTCAACGGGTCGTGAAGCGAGCGGGCGCAAGGGCCGTGAGGACAAGGCGCGCGCCGGTTCGAGGGCGCAGGCGTACTGGTGCAGTACGTCGA
>JBHHYG010000223.1:0-6304 GCA_046757445.1 Acidobacteriota bacterium | reverse complement strand
CCTCGACGCCAGCGACATCCAGGTAGCGCTCGAGCTCGAGCATCGCCGCAAGGGGTTGCTGTGGTACGACCTGTACGGGGTCGATTTCGCCGCCCGCTACGCCATTACCGCGCCATCGACGATCGACGGCCCACTGCGCGTGGTGTTTCACTTCCCGGCCCCCGACGCCATCTACGACGGCTTCACCTTCCGGGTCGCCGACCAGGAAGGCAGTGCCGACGACCTGCAGAGCGCCGTCGTCGTGACCATCGACGACGTGGCACCGGGCGCTCGGATCCCCGTCGCGGTCAGGTACCGCTCTCGCGGCCTCGACGACTGGACCTACGCCTTACGCGACCAGGGGGTCGGCCAGGTACGCGACTTCCAGCTCACGATGACGACGAACTTCACCGGCGTCGACTTTCCGGCCGGCTCCATATCACCGACCGAACGCGTTCCTGTGGGGGCAACGGGGGAGCGGATCCTCTGGCGCTTCGACAACCTGGTCACCGGCAAGCGCATCGGCGTCGATTTGCCCAACAAGCTCAACCCGGGGCCGCTGACCCAGCGTGTGACCTTCTTCGCCCCGGTGTCGCTGCTGTTCTTCCTCACCGTCATGGTCATTCTGGGGATCGTCCAGAATCGCAACCTGCATCCGATGCACTACTTCTTCCTCGCCGCGGCGTTCTTTTCCTTCCATCTGTTGCTCGCCTACCTGGTCGACCACGTCTCGGTGCACCTCGCCTTCGCGGTATCGGCGGCGGTCAGCATGTTCCTCGTCGTGTCCTACCTGCGCGTCGTCGGGGGCACCCACTTCGCCGTGGCGCAGGCCGGGCTCGCCCAGCTCATCTACCTGGTGCTGTTCAACTACGCCTTCTTTTTCAAGGGCTTTACCGGCTTGGCGATCACCGTCGGCGCGATCGTCACCTTGTTCGTGCTCATGCAGTCGACCGCGAAGGTCGACTGGGAGCACGCCTTCACCACGCGACGGGCGCCCGCGGCCGTGGGACGGGGCGCCTGAGTGAGGCGCCAGCCGGCGTCGCGCCACCACGCCACGACCTTCGACCAGCAGGTAGAGGAAACCGCCGTCGAGCCGCCTTCACCCTCGTTGTCAGGAGCAATCCATGTGAACGATGAAGTCTTCGCTTGACACGAAGGGCCGCTTCACAGAAATAAGTTGCTTTTTCACGAATCGGACGCAGCGCGCCTGGCGAATGCGAGGGGGGCCCAGTAGGTGGTCACGGGCGGGCCCACGGCGGCGCAGAGTTCCGGTACCTGGCGTCAGCCAGAGCAACGACCCCCCCGTTGAAATGCCTCCGCAGGCCCTTTCTTGAGCGCGGGCGGGCACACCTCGCCCGCGGCAGGGACCGCCTCACGCCTACAGAAGCTCGTCCTGCAGCGGCGGGGAATGCGCCAGCGGCTCGGGGCGCTGGGCGGGCATCTGGATGTGCGTCAGGATGTGGCGGACGGTGGCGTGCTCGGTGATGAACGCGGTGATCTTCATCTCGGCGCCACAAGCGCTGAGGGGCAACGGATATCGTTCCCTCCTGCGCTCGACACAGGGTGTGGACTTCCGCATATGGTCCCGGATGAGGCAGAATGTATGGGGACGCCAAGAGACTTGGGCCGCCAGATAGAGGCGGCCCAAGGTGCTCTTCAATCGTCTCCAATTGGGGACATGGAAGCGCGGGGAGGATCATGATGGCGGAGAGAAAACGCTTCCAGGTTCTGATCGAGCGGGACGAAGAGGCTGGAGCGTGGGTGACCTACGTGCCGGCCCTCAATCACCTGTCCACCTACGGCGACACGCGAGAGGAAGCGTTGGAGAACACCCGCGAAGCCATCCTCGGCTATGTGGAGGCGGCGCGAAAGGAAGGCATTCCCGTTCCTGAGGTTGGCACCCTGGAGGTTCTCGACCCAGAAGTTGCAGTGGCTGATGGTTGGCGCTGCCGTTCCCCGCTAGAGCCCAGGACAACCTCCTTCGCAGGGCCGTCAAACTAGCTTGGGGCTCCAGGGTGCGGTTGCCGGGCACGGGAGGCCCAGCGGTACCAACTTGTGGTAGAAAAGGGAAGCCGAATGGCGCCTATTATGGAGGACGCTGATTGAACATGTGTAGCTCCGGACAGCCGAGGACCATCACTCCTGAAAAAGTTTCCACGCGGCGGCTAGAGGGGTCGGCGGATCTGCTCGGAAGGGTAGATTTCTTTCGGATCGATGCGTCCCGCCGGCTAGATCCCAAGAAGCGGAGCGAGCTCGGCCAGTTCCTGACACCACCCTCAATCGCCGAGTTCATGGCGTCGATGTTTGCTCTCGGAAGGGATTCCGTGCACCTGCTCGACCCTGGCGCCGGGGTCGGGTCCTTGTCCGCCGCCTTCGTTGATGCGGCGTGTAGACACAGCGATCCACCGAAGAAACTGCGCGTCACCGCCTACGAGATCGACCCGGTATTGGTCGAATACCTTGAGCAGATGCTCCACGCGTGCGATGCCGTATGCGGTCAGGTCGGCATCGACTTCTCCAGCGAGATCATTACGGAGGATTTCGTTCACGCTGGCGTGTCCATGATCCAGGGAGACCTCTTCGTGCAGCGCGCCCCGACTCGCTTCGACTGCGCGATCCTGAACCCCCCGTATCGCAAGATCCACAGCGACTCGGACGAGAGGAGGCTGCTTCGGGGCATCGGTGTAGAGACCAGCAACTTGTACACGGCATTCCTAGCTCTGGCTCTGCAACTGTTGCGGCCCGGGGGCGAGTTGGTAGCCATTACTCCCCGGAGTTTCTGCAACGGTCCGTACTTCAAGCCTTTCCGGAGCCTGTTTCTCGAAGAGATGGTCCTGAGGAGAGTCCACGTTTTCCACAGCCGGGACCGAGCCTTTAGTGACGACGCGGTGTTACAAGAGAACGTGATTTTTTACGCACTCCGGAAGCCGGCCGATCGAGGCAAGGTACTCGTATCCGCCAGTGAAGAACCCGGCGACGAAGCCATGAGCCTTCGATCCGTTGGCCCCGATGAGGTTGTTCACCCAGACGATCCGAACGCCTTCATCCGCCTCATCACAGACGAGATCGAGAACCAAGTCGTCCAGAGAATGGAGTCGTTCGGCTGCAATCTTGACGATCTGGAGCTCTCGGTATCAACGGGCCGAGTCGTGGACTTTCGATCGAAGGGGTTCCTCCGCGACGAGCCAGGGAACGACACAGTACCCCTCATCTATCCCACACACATGGACCGAGGGTATGTAGCCTGGCCGAAGATCGGATCGAAGAAACCGAATGCCCTACTCATGGCGCCAGAGACAGAAGATCTGCTCGTTCTGGCGGACACGTATGTGCTCGTAAAGCGCTTCTCGGCGAAAGAGGAGAGACGCCGAGTGGTTGCTGCCGTCCACGACCCTTCCCGCGTTCCCGGGGAGGCAGTGGGCTTCGAGAATCACCTGAACTACTACCACAGCGATGGCCACGGACTTCCCTCGGGCCTGGGCAAGGGACTGGCCGCCTTCTTAAACTCGACGCTGGTCGATATGTTCTTTCGTCAGTTCAGCGGGCACACTCAGGTCAACGCCACAGATCTGCGGAGCCTGTTGTATCCTCCGAGGGACCGCCTTGAAGCACTCGGGGCCAGAATCGGTGAAGAGTTCCCGAGTCAAGACGAACTCGACGATCTCGTCGAGGAAGAGCTAGTTGACATGGCCAAGAACGGACTCGATCCAATCCGTGCGAAGAAGCGAATCGAGGACGCCCTTCAGATCCTCAAAGACCTCGGGCTGCCGCGCGAGCAGCAGAATGAGCGATCGGCGCTCACTCTACTGGCGCTACTCGACGTCAAGTCGGACACCCCATGGTTCGAAGCATCGGATCCTCTCATCGGCATCACTCCGATGATGGAGTTCATGGAGCAGCACTACGGCAGGACCTACGCACCGAATACCCGGGAAACTGTGCGCCGGCAGACCGTACACCAGTTCGTCCAAGCCGGCCTGGTTGTGCCCAACCCGGACGATTCATCACGACCACCCAACAGTCCGAAGTACGTCTACCAGGTCGTCTCCTCACTGCTGGAGCTAGTCAGAGCCTACGGGACTGCGGAATGGGAACGGAAGCTCCGCACGTACCTCACCGGCGTTGAGACCCTGAAGAGGAGATACGCGCAGGAGCGCAAGCTCCGCAAGATCCCGGTCCGAGTTACAGAGGGCAAGACGATCAACTTGTCCCCGGGTGGGCAGAACGTGCTCGTGAAGAAAATCATCGAGGAGTTTTGCTCGCGCTTTACCCCGGGAGCAAAGGTCATCTACGTCGGGGACGCTGGAAAGAAGTGGGCCTACTGGGACCCCGACCTGCTCGTCGGTCTTGGTGTGACCGTTGAAGAGCACGGCAAGATGCCAGACGTGGTTGTCTACCACGAAGACCAGGGGTGGCTGGTCCTGATCGAGGAGTCATGGGTCCGTGAATCCCAAGCGGCAGGTCGAGTTGAAGGAATTATTTCGAGACTCGAGGGCTGGTCTTCGTGTCGACGTTCCTCGACCGCAGGACGCTCATGAGATTCCTGGGGGACATCGCCTGGGAAACCGAAGTGTGGGTGGCTGAGTCGTCCTCGCATCTGATCCACTTCAACGGGGAACGCTTTCTAGGACCGTATGAGGTGGGAGAAACATAAGCGGAGTCCTGACGGGAGTGTACCGCTGACAGGTAGCTGGCAGGCCAGCCGCGGGTTGATCGGATACTGGGGCTAGGCACGCGCGGCCGAACGGGGTACATACCACCTCTGCCTACGTCCTTTCCGTCCGAGCCCGGCAGCTCATCCGCGATGCCCTCGCTGAGGACGGTGTGGCCGATAAGATCGAAGGGTTGGTGCGCAGGCTGATATGAGCTGCGCATTGTTCACGACGGGAACAGAGAGGCTTCGATGAGCCGTGCTTTCTGGAAGGGATACGGGCTCTACTACCTGATCCGAGCAGTCCTCAGGGGCCCTGCCTATCTGGTGAAGTTCCTGCTCCGCCGAAAGGCGAGGCGGGGGATTGGCAGGTGGTTGGGATAGGGACTGGACGCCTGTAAAGCCAGGCATTACACTCTAGGGGTGATCCGGTCCTTCCGCCACAAGGGGCTCGCGAAGCTCTGGAACGAAGGCGATGCGAGGAGCATCCGGCACGACTTGATCGGCCGGGTGAGGCAGCGTCTGACCGCACTGAACGCGGCGCAGCATTTGCGGGACCTTCACGTTCCTGGCTGGCGGTTCCACCCGCTTCATGAGACGCCGAAGCGATACGCGATCGCCGTGAACGGGCCGTGGCGTATCACCTTCGAGTGGACGGACGGAGACGCATTGCGCGTGGATTTGGAGCAGTACCACTGAAGGGAGCACTGAAGATGGCCGAGTATCGCGCGAAGCACCCCGGCAAGATGGAGCCGACGCACCCGGGAGCGATCCTGCGTGAGGACGTCATGCCGACGTTGGGGTTCACCGTAACCGAGGCCGCCCGGCAGCTCGGAGTCTCCCGCCAGATGCTCCACGCTATTTTGAGCGAGCGAGCGGCTGTGAGTCCCGAGATGGCCGTTCGCCTCGGTAAGTTCTGCGGCAACGGGCCAGGGCTGTGGCTGCGGATGCAGACGGCCTACGATCTATGGCACGCGGAGCGGAAGCTGCGCCGTGAGGTCGAGAAGATCCCGGCGCACCACGTCGCGTGAGCCTGGCGGCAGGCCGAACAAAGGCGGGGGACTAGCCCGCCCGTTTCCCTGCGACGAAACTTACCCGTCAGTTACCCGAAGGACTCGCCTGGTCTCAGTGCCTTGGGGCCCGTTGCGCTAATAAATGCTGTAGAATCAGCGAGTTATTAAGAAGTGGCCCTACCGGGATTCGAACCCGGGTTACCGGCTTGAAAGACCGGCGTCCTGGACCTGGCTGGACGATAGGGCCCTCCGGTCTGCAGTGCCGCCGAAGAGGGCGGAATTCGCGGGGATGGGCCGTGCTGGAATCGAACCAGCGACACCCGGCTTAAAAGGCCGGTGCTCTACCAATTGAGCTAACGGCCCAAAATTCTTTAACTTCTTTATCCTCAGTCACTTAGAGCTTTCACGGAATTGGGCGACGCGGCCCGACTCAGCCATCTGCCCTTGTTTTGCCCTTGTTCCGATGCCGGCCAGACGCCCGAGGGCTTCACGCTTGTCTGCCTCGATGGTGATGTCATAGCGCCTGAAAATGCTGGTAGTCCGGTGTCCAAGGATCTCCATCGCTATTTTCTCACTCACCCCTGCGCGGATCAGATTTCGCGCAGCAGAGCGTCGCAAGTCATGAAACAGCACCTGCGGGCAACCGGCGGCCCTTGTCGCC
>JBHHYG010000222.1:0-6320 GCA_046757445.1 Acidobacteriota bacterium | reverse complement strand
GTCCGCAGCAGCAAACCGTTGAGATATGCGGGCTAGGCTTGGTAGGCTGCGGGACACCATGCACGCCGGCTTCGGCATTTCCTTCTACGGTTTTTTCGTCTTCGCCGCAGCTTGGTGCATCGGCTACTTTGCCTGGGCGCTCTGGGCCAACCGCCGACATGGTTAGCGGCGCTCCCACGGTATTCCTGGTCGTCCTGGCAGCCTACACGCTGGCCATCATGGGCATTGCCCTGTGGGCCTACCGGAAAACCCATACAGAGACAGACTTCCTGGTCGCTGGCAGATCGGTGGGCGCTGTGGTTGGGGGGGCGACCCTCGCCGCCACGCAGATGTCCTCCGGAACGGTGGTGGGCACCGTCGGTTTCCACTACCTGACCGGTGTCTCCTGGGCCTGGATTTGGCCGGGTGTGTGGCTGGGCTGGGTCATCGCCGCGGTTTGGGTGGCCCCCAAGTTGCGGGCCTTCGGCGGTGTCACGGTGCCCGATTTCATTGCCGTTCGCTTTGCCTCCGAGAAGGCCCGCGTGCTTTCCGCAGTACTCATCGTACTTGCGTACAGCATCTACCTGTCCGCTCAGTACCAGGCCGGTGGCATTATCTTTCAGGCCCTGTTCACCTGGCCCTACGCCACTGGCGTGCTGCTGGTCGCCGGGCTGACGATCGGGTACACGTGGCTAGGGGGCATGCGCAGTAGTATCTACACGGACTTCGCGCAGGCGCTGTTGATGGCGATGGCGTTTCTGGTCGCTGTTCCCCTTATCTGGCACCGCGTAGGCGGCTTGACGCTGATGGGCCAGCTGCTCGCCGGCATCGACCCCCGCCTTCCCGGCTGGTACTTCGGTGGGCGAGAGATCCTGGTCTTCAGCCTGGCCTTCGGCTTGAGCATCGCCACAGCCCCCTACCAGATCGCCCGCATTTACGCTCTTCGGGATGTCGCCACGGTTCGCCTGGCGATCGGTATCGCCTTCGTTTTCCAGGCCCTGCTAGCCAGCGCCGTGCTGATCACCGGACTGGGCATGAGGGCACTTTTCCCCGTGCTGCCTAACGCCGATCTCGCCAGCAGCGTCATGGCCCTGCAGGTACTCCCGCCGCTCGCCGGCTCGCTGCTACTGGTGGGCGCTTTATCGGCGATCATGAGCACCTGTGACTCGATCATGATCATCTGCGCCGCGGGCATCTCGCACGACCTCTATGGAAACTACCTACGGCCGCAAGCCACGGAGAAGCAAAAGCTCTCCGTCAACCGATGGAGTGTGTTGCTGATCGGCTCGCTGCCGGTAACCCTCGCCTTCGCTGACCTCGGTCTGGTTCAAGAGGTGGTGGTTGATTATTCGAAGGTCATCGCCTCGTTCTTTTTTGTTCCGGTCATTCTCGGTCTCAATTGGCGTCGCGGCACTACTGCCGGCGCCATGGCCTCGATGAGCGGCGGCTTCCTGGCCTTCTGGCTATGGCGACTTCCCGACCCACCTTACCCTTGGGGCCTGGACCCGATCTTCTCAGGCATCGCCGCGAGCCTAATACTTTTCGTATCGGTAAGCTGGGTCAGTCGGCCGGTGCCCGCGACCGCCCTGGCGCCCTTCTTCCCCACCGCATCATCGTCGTCAGCCGCGCCCACAGCAGGAGGGCGATGAGAAATGCGGGTTAGAGTTCCTGTAAGCGCTTTGCTCGCCGTTGCAAGGCGCGCGCCTGCAGCGCCTTTTCCTCGGCTGTTTGCGCCTCGAGTCCGGGCACCGCTTGTGGCCGGCCACCCTGGTCGACGGCCACAAACACCAGGTGGGCCGTAGTGGTGTGACAGCGACCTCCGGTCAACGGATTTTCCGCCATTGACTCGACCTTCACTTCCATCGATGTACGGCCGACACAGGTAACCTGCGCCATGAGCTCGAGGATAAAGCCAACGGGCACGGGGGCTCGAAAAGTAACGTCATCGATGGCCACCGTCACCACCTTCGAGCGCGCATGCCTCATGGCAGACATCGCACCGGCAATGTCGATCATGTGCATGAGACTGCCGCCACTGAGGGTACCCTGTGGGTTGGTATCATTGGGCATGACGATCTCCGCCATGCGCACCAATGATTCCTGCATAGGCCTGCTCTGCCTGTCATCTTGAGCGCTCGATGGATCCGTCACCTTTCCTCCTGTGCCGCTCCCAGGGTCACTTCCATGAGATCCTCCGCGACTTGGCTGCAAGAGAAGACAGCGGCTGCTTCCTGCAGCAATGGCCGAGGGTCATGGTAACGCGCCGAAATATGTGTGAGCAGCAACTGCCTCACATCCGCTTGACGGCTCATCTGTGCCGCCTGGGCGGCCGTACAGTGGCCACGACGGTCGGCCTCCTCCGCCAGCTCCTCGGTGAAAGTGGCGTCGCAGACTAGCAAGTCCGCCCCCCGAGCAAGATCGATCGCCGCCTCGCAAGGCCGCGTGTCGACACAATAGGCGACCTTGCATCCTGGTCGAGATGGCCCTAGTACCTGATCCGGGTGCACGACCTGACCGTTTGCGAGCTCGACCGTTTGGCCTCGTTGCAACTGCCCGTACAACGGTCCCTCAGGTACCCCCAGGCGCATGGCACCCTGGACATCGAACTTTCCGGGCCGCTTCTCTTCAACGAGCGAGAAGCCCAATGTAGGCATACCGTGATCTAGCGCCGCACAATAGATCTTGTAACCGGCAGCTTCCAGCACCAGTCCCCCGTCATGCTCCTCTACCTCGAGCTCGTAGGTGAGCCTCAATCCGAGATGTCGCCTTGCCGCTCTCAGGTAAGCCGCCAGGCCGAGCGGCCCGACCAGCGTGAGCGGGGCAAGGCGGCCGGTGAGGGAGAGCGTCTGCAGGAATCCCACCAGTCCGTTGACATGATCGCCGTGCAAGTGGGAGATGCAAATGTACCGCAGCTTGCTGAAACGTAGGCCGGCATGTCGCCACTGCAGCTGCGTACCCTCCCCGCAATCCAGTAGCAGCACGTCGCCGTCACGCTGCAACGCTGCGGCGGCGGTTTGACGCTGCAAGGTCGGCAGCGACGCACCGCTACCGAGAACGACCAGTCGAAGCATGATCTGCAACCACTACCATGGAAGAGGAAGTTCGAGCAAACCGGTATTGTAGGGCACGATCGACTGACTGCCCTTGGTACAATGAGCCGGGGTTGCGCTCGGAGGCGAGCGTGCCGAACCCTGATCCGCCATGCGCTTGAGTATTATCGTGCCGATATACAATGAAGCTGCCGCCCTGCCGGGCTTTCTAGCCACCATGCGGCCGCTGCTGGATGCCGACGATGAGTCGCTCGAGCTCCTACTGGTCGACGGAGGCAGTACCGACGGCAGCCAGCAGATCGCCGCTCGGTCGGGCTTTCCCTTGCTGCAAACGAATTTGGGCCGGGCAAAGCAGATGAACGCTGGGGCAGCGTCGGCAAATGGAGAGCTATTCCTGTTTCTCCATGCGGATACACGCTTGCCACAGCAAGCCATCCCTCGCGCTCGTGCTGCTGTTGCCCAGGGTGCGATCGGTGGCTATTTCAACGTCCGTCTGGACTCCCGACGCTTCCTGCTACGGCTCGCTGGAAGGATGATCAGCTGGCGTAGCCGCCTGACGGGGGTGGCCTCTGGTGACCAAGCCATCTTCGTGACTCGCACGGCATTCGCGCGACTCGATGGCTATGCCTCGTTACCGTTGTTCGAGGATCTCGATTTTTGCCGCCGGCTCAAACGCATCGGCAGCGTAGTATCGTTGGATCCGCCGGTGATCACTTCCCCGCGTCGTTGGGAACGCCATGGTGTATGGCGCACTATCGTGAACATGTGGACACTGCGGTTCCTCTACTACTGTGGCGTCGATCCGGAGCGGTTGGCGCGTTTTTATGGGTCCGCACGGTGAGCAGGGAAGCAACGCGGTGCTCGAACAGGTTCATGAAGCAGCGCTCTGAGAGCCGATGAAGACGCTCTACGGCTACATTATTCGCGAGTTGCTACCCCCTACCCTGATTGGCTTCACTCTGTTCACCTTCGTCCTATTGATGAACTATCTGCTGAAGTTGGCAGATATGATCATCGACAAGGGCGTCACGGTTGAGGACGTCGGCCGCCTGTTCATCTACAGCGTTCCCCACACCATCGTCCTCACGGTTCCAATGGCCGTGCTTCTCGGTGGGTTGATCGCCTTCGGTCGCTTGTCCTCCGACAGCGAAATCATTGCCATGCGGAGCGGCGGGATCAGCCTCTACCACTTGGCTGCACCGGCGCTGATCCTGGCCGGTGGCGCCTGGCTGTTGAATTCTTATTTGAGCATGGTAGTGCTGCCCTGGGGGAACAATCAGTTACGCCAGCTGCAGTGGCACCTGATCACCAGTGGAACGATCTCGAGCGAGATCAAGCCACGGGTTTTTTATACCGATTTTCCTAACTACATCCTCTACATCACGGACGTCACCAAGAACGGCCAGGAGTGGGAGGATGTCTTTCTGGCCAAGACCGACGAGACCCCACCGCGAATCGTCATGGCCGAGCGTGGCATACCTATCTACGAGGAGCAAAATCGCGTCTTCCGACTGCGGCTTGAGACGGTCGTACAATATTCGGGTGGTACCAACCCTCGCGAAATCAATGTTGCTAGCTCAGCTAACCTCGATCTCATCCTGCTCGACGAGAGCAACTTGCCGAAAACCGGAGACATCAACAAAGATGAGCGCTCGATGTACCTCTCAGAGCTACGGGCAGCGATCGCCCAGCGCACCGCAGCGGGAGAGCCGGTCGCCGCTTATCTGGTAGAGATCCACAAGAAGTTCACCTTCCCCGTTGCTTGCTTGGTGCTGGGGCTTCTGGCCTTACCCCTGGGTGTTTCGACCAAGCGCCATACCAAGACTACCGGCTTCGTCTTGGCCATCGTGGTGATCGCCGTTTATTACATGTTCATCGAGAACGGCGAGAAGTTTGCCGAAGAGGGCGCCCTTCCCGCCTGGCTCGGGATGTGGTCGGCAAACCTGGTGCTGGGGACACTCGCTATCCTATTGCTGTGGGCCAAGACCCGCGAAGTCGATTGGGGAATTGTCAACTTCTTCAGTCACCTCATCGACCGGCTGCGCCTGCAAACTATCCGCCTGCGTCAGATGATTGCGCCAGGCACAGTCTCTGCTGCGGACCCGGTGGCACTCGATTCGCGTGGGGGCCGGTTCCCCCGTATCCTCGACCGCTACGTTCTCCGTCAGTTCTGGCCTGTCTTCGCCTTAGCGCTTGGCGGGCTGGTAACCATCTGGGTGCTCGTCGAATACTTCGAGATAGCCGACGATGTGTACGCTGCTGGCAGTGGCAGCGCCGAAGTCCTGCGGTACTTCAAGTTCCAGCTTCCCTTTATCTTCTACATGGTCATGCCCATCGCTCTGCTCGTTTCGGTGCTCACAGTCTTCAGCCTGATGAGCAAGAACAACGAGGTGACGGCAGTGCTGTCAGGTGGCACGAGTCTCTATCGACTGGCGCTGCCGGCGCTGATTCCTGCGTTGTTGCTGACTACGGTGAGTTACCTGTTGCAGGACTATATCCTTCCCTCCACCAACCGCCGTGTTCAAAAGATCAGGGAGAGTTGGAAGTTAGGGCCGGCCCAGAGTTACCGGCCAGCGGGGGGCAGCTGGATCTATGCCAATGGCCCTCGGGTTTTCAATTTTGCCGATTACGACCAGGAGCACAGCATCTTTCAAGGACTCTACGTCTTCTACCTGTCGAAGGAAGCGCCCAACCTCACCAGAGTGGAATACGCTGATCGCGTCGAGTGGCGCGATGGCGGCTGGCAAGCTCAGAAGGGGTGGAGGCTCCACTATCTCGACAATGTCCCCGACGCGGATACTCCCTCGGCCCGACCGTTGGAAGAATTCGTGCTGACGAAATTACCGATCTCCGAAACGCCAGAGTACTTCTCTCGCGAGGAGCGCCTGCCGGAACAGATGACGGCCTCCGAGCTGAGTGCCTACATCAAGGAGCTCGAGTTGCAGGGCTTCGATGCTCATACCTACAAGGTGGACCTGCAGCAAAAGCTGGCTTTCCCTGCGGTAGCTTTCATACTGGCGTTGGTTGGCATACCATTCGGCTTCCGCATGGGCCGGCAAGGAGCCATGTCCGGTATCGGTATTGGCTTGGGTCTGGCAATGCTCTTCTGGACGGTATTCGTGCTCTTCCGAGCCATCGGCTATGCCGAAGTCTTGCCGCCGGTCCTTTCCGCCTGGACCCCGCACCTTCTCTTCTTGTCCCTGGCGGGCTACATCACTCTCGGCCTACGCACCTGACTAGCCCGCATATCTCAACGGCTTGCTGCTGCGGGCGTGGCAAAGGGCACGCTCG
>JBHHYG010000221.1:0-6324 GCA_046757445.1 Acidobacteriota bacterium | reverse complement strand
ACTCTCGGCGCTCGCGGGCGTCGGAGGCGGCGCGTTCGCCTCTTCGATGTCGAACATCAGCTTCTTCTTTCCCAGGAGGATGCAGGGGCTATCCCTGGGGCTGAACGCCGGCATCGGGAATCTTGGCGTGAGCGTCATGCAGTTCCTGCTGCCCTGGATCATCACCTTCGGCGCGTTCGGGAGCTTGGGCGGCGACGGTTACCGCTTCCCCGGTACAGACGGCAGCGAGGTCGTCCTGTGGGTCCAGAACTCCGGTCTGGTATGGATTCCGGTCCTCGCCTTCTTTGCGGTCGCTGCCTTCCTCTTCATGGATAACCTGCCTCAGCACGAATGCGGTCCCACACCAGTCGCAGTTGCGAAGTACCTCTGGCTGACGGTGCTCGGGTTCCTCGGTGCCACGGTCGGGATCGCGCTCTTGATCGTGCCCTGGGGCGGCTTCCCGGAGCTGCTCAAGATCTTCATCCTGCTCGCCATGGCGGTGATCGTCACGTTGGCGGCGATGCGCTACCTGACCCCCAGCGAAACAAGGGACAGCCTCGTCCAGCAGTTCTCGATTTTTCAGAACAAGCACAACTGGGTCATGACCTGGCTGTACACGATGACCTTCGGCTCGTTCATCGGCTACGCCAACGCGTTTCCCAAGCTGATCGACGACGTCTTTGGAGTCATCCGCGTCGATCCTGCGGGAAATCCGCTGACGGAGAGCATCGTCAATCCGGGCGCTCCATTGTCGTCGAGCTACATCTGGATCGGCGCTGGCGTGGGTGCGCTCCTGCGGCCCGTGGGCGGGTGGCTCTCCGACAAGCTCGGGGGCGCGCGGGTAACCCATTGGGACACGATCGTGATGATCGGAGCGACCATCGGCGCGGGCTGGTTCGTGTCTCTCGCCAGTCGCTCACCGAATCCCGAGCAGTACTTCCTCCCCTTTCTCCTGCTCTTCATCCTGCTCTTCGCTACGACCGGCATTGGCAACGGCTCCACCTTCCGCATGGTGCCGATGATCTTCTCGAAGGAGATGGCGGGCCCGGTCCTGGGCTGGACGTCGGCGATCGCCGCCTACGGCGCCTTCCTGATCCCGAAGATCTTTGCCACCCAGATCCGGGGCGGAACACCTCAGTACGCGCTCTACGGATTCGCGGTCTATTACCTGAGCTGTCTGCTGGTGAACTGGTGGTTCTACGCGCGCAAGGGGGCCGAGACTCCATGCTGACCTGCTTCGGCCGGATGAAATACCTTGCCCCGCGCACCGTGGGGATTGCCCTCGGGACAGCGACATGCTCCCTCGGCCTTGCGGCCCAGGGAGCACCGGCGCTGCCGGAGGATGGCTGTCATGTGGCTCCCTCCATCTACTGCGTGTGGGACGGCGGCGACCAGCGTCTCGATCTCGGTGCCGACACGCGCTCCCGGGTCGAGTTCTGGGACGCTCACGCCACCGAGAACAGCGCTTTCTACGCCTTCAGGACGCGGGTGCGCGCAAGGTACACGCTGAGGGATACCATCAGCCTGTTCGGCGAGTTCCAGGACGCCCGACTCTCGAGCCTGGCGCCCGACTCGAGCGGCGGCGCGGCGGTGTACCGGCGTTTCACGCCTACCGGGTTCGACAGCAACACGAACGCCCAGGACGTCCGCCAGGGCTGGCTGGAGGTGAGGCCGATCGAGGGTCTCAGCATCCGAGGCGGCCGCACCGACATCAAGCTCGGCACGCAGGTGATGTACGAGGAGCCGAGCTGGAGCTACCTGAAGGTCAAGCGCGCCTCCCAGCGCATGGTGGGGACGGTGGGCTGGTCCCACGGGGAGCGATCCAACGACGGGGGGAGCATTGCCTACGACCGAGGTGGCTACGAGCTATTCACCTTCGGCGCGATGCCCACCACCGGTGTCTTCGACGTCGACCACTCTTATGAGACCCAGGACAGCATCGTGTATGGGGGTCTGTCGCTCACGGCGAAGCGCGACACTTGGCTCGAGAATACCGAGGTGCGCCCATTCCTCTTGGCCTACAGCGATCAGCGGCCCTCCAGAGACGGGGGTCTCGAGAAGGGCGTCGAGGTCTACACGCTGGGGGCCTCCGTCATCGGGATCTATCCGACGGGGCCGGGCAACCTGGATGTCTTCGGCTGGTTGGCGGGTCAGGCCGGCGACTATGACGGGCGCAATCACCTGGCTGGAGCCGGAATCTTGGAGGTGGGCTACCAGCTGCCGGATGTGCTCTTCGAGCCGTGGTTGAGGGCCGGTCTGAATGTCGCCTCGGGCGGGTCCCAGAAGGGCGACCACAACACCTTCTTCAACATGCTTCCGACCAATCACCTCTACTATGGCTTCGCCGACCAGCTGGCGTTCCAGAACCTACTCAATCCCTTCGTGCAACTCATGTTGAGGATTCATAAAGACCTGGGACTGAATGTCTTCTACCACTACTTCGCCTTGCTGACTGACGATGACAGTCTGTACTTCGGGAGCGGCGCGTTCACGAAGAAGGACCGCGCTGGCGCTTTCGGCTTCGGGAAGAGGGATTCGTTTGGACACCACGGCGTAGGCCACGAGCTCGACCTGATCCTGAGCTGGAAGCTGACGAAGTGGCTCTCGGCCCAGGTGGGCTACGCCCATTTCTTTGGCGGGAGGGTGTTCGAGGCGAACCCCGGAATCGCCGATCCGGACCTACAGTTCGGCTACCTGCAGCTCGCGCTGAAGTACTGACCCGCGTCTGTCTGGAGAGTCGCCCCGGGGGCGAAGCGAATGCGCTCGATGCGTTCCGCGAGGTCTTCGAAGCACGCGTGGATCCCGCAGCATGGGATCGATCGATCGTATCTCTCGAGGTCGAGTCGGATCACCAACCCCTCCTCGAAGGGGACAGGGTGTCGCGGGTCAGGCACAGGATGCGAGATATTTCGCCTCATTCGCTCGGCTGGGAATCACTGTACTCGTCTCGAGCGGCCCCGATCTTGCGATAGCGACGCACAGGAACGAGGCTCGATCGGGGCGCCGCGCGACTCGAGGGGAAGGGTGCAGTGCAGACGATCGACGGGTTGAACCTGGTCGAGCCTGGCCGTTACGCGGAGCGCGGCTATCCCCACGAGGACTGGGCGCAGCTGCGTCGAGAGACCCCGGTGCAGTTCTTCGAGCCGCCTGGCTGGCCGCCGTTCTGGGCCATCGCCAAGCACGCCGGCACCGCAAGTATCGCAAGCTGGCGACCCCCTACCTCACGCCGCGTGCGGTGAGCCGGCTCGACGGATTGGTCGCCTCGACGGCCATGAGCGTGGTCGACCGCCTGGGTACGGAGGGAGAGTGCGACTTCATCACCGACCTCATCACCGAGGTGGCGTCCCTCCACCCGCTCGAGGTGATCTCTCGCATCCTGGGCGTGCCCGAATCCGACGAGCCCTTCATCCGAACCAGCTCTTCTGCAGCGAGGATCCGGAGCTCCAGCGCAGCCCGGACCGGATGGAGGGCATCCGCGAGCTCTTCATGGAGTTCTGGAAATACTTCGGAATGGTAATGGCGGATCGTCGGGCGCGGCCGCAGGACGACCCGGCCAGCGTGTTCGCCAGTGCGCGCGTGGATGGCGAACCCATCGGAGAGCTCGAGACGATGGGCACTCGAGACCATGGGATACTGCCTCATCGCCTTTACGGCCGGTCACGAAACCACGCGGGGTGCGATCAGCGGAGGTTTCCTGGAGCTGATCGAGCAGCCCGACCTGCGGGAGCGCTGGGAACGAGATCCAGATCTCACTCCGCTGGCAGCGGACGAGATCATCCGCTTCGTCACCCCGGTCAATCACATGGTGCGGACGGCCAGCGAAGATTACGAGCTACGAGGGCGGAAGATCCGCAAGGGCGACCGCCTGGTCCTCTTCTACGCATCCGCCAACTGCGATGAGGAGGTATTCGAGAACGGCGACGAGCTGCGTCTCGACCGCCACCCGAATCCCCACCTGGCATTCGGCGTGGGGAGCATTCCTGCATGGGCTCGCATCTCGCACGGAAGACGAGCGGCGCAATCTTCCGGGAGCTGATGACGCGCCTCGAGTCGGTCGAGCTCGCGGGCGAACCCGAGCGGACGGCCTCCGTGCTCGTTCCGGGCCTGAAGCACCTGCCGATCCGATGGGCGCTACGCCCTCACGCCTGATGGCCCTCCCTGCTGGCGGAGGCTTAGAGATCCAGCCTCTAGACTTCGATCTCGAGGCCGAGCTCCCGGTACTGGTCGACGGTGCGCTCGGTGATGAGTCCTATTCGCTGCAGGTTCGGAGCCAGGAAGTCCCGGAACGTGCTCGGCTGGGGCGGGCGCGCTGCGGGATCGGCGAACTTCTCCTGCATCTCCCGCCTCAGGTCCTCGATGTCGATCCCCACGTCCGAGAAGATCTCGAACATCGGCCCTGCGCCCTGTGCCTGATTGGGTGTGAGGAGCTTGAGACCGGCAATGGCGAAGTCCTCGATGGTGTTGCGCTCGTCTTCGGGCATGCGGGTCAGCTCTTCGGTCATGTAGATGAGGCCGTAGGAAACGTGGCGCGCCTCGTCCTGGCCCGTGAGCGTCGTAATCTCCCGTAGAACCTCGTCCCCGGTCGTCTCCTTGATGTTCTTGAAGGTGCCCAGCGCGAGGCTCTCCGCAATCACCTGCATCCCCACGCACTTCATCTGCCACATGTCGGCCTCCAGCACCGCGTTCAGCAGCGCCTTCAACCCGGGCATCATCGGATAGACTCGATCGAGCCGTTTGATGTACTGTGCGAAGACCTCGACGTGACGGGCCTCGTCAATGACCTGCGTCGAGGCGTAGAACTTACCGTCCATGTCGGGTACCGCTTCGACGAGCTGGGCGGCGCAGAGCATCGCGCCTTGCTCGCCGTGCAGGAGCTGCGAGAGCATCCAGGCGGAGCGCCGCTTGGCGAGCTCGATCTTCTTGTCATCGGGCAGGGCGTTGATCACTTCGAGATCGGCGAGGGGGTCCGAGCCTCCCACCAATATGCTTCCGATCCTGGTGGGGTCGGTCTCGATATGCCACGGAATGTCCGTGGCCGCGTTCCACTGCTGCTTCTTGGCCAGCTCGTAAAGGTCGCGGAGCGCCTTCACGTGCGGATCGTAGTCGAAGTTCCAGAGAGTCTTGATCGGGGTGATGATCTCTTCGAGCGTAAACATGTGTTCCCTCCCTGTGGGGCTGGCGCGCGGCTGAGAAGGCGCCGCGACACTGGCCGCCGACCCCTCTCGGTTCCCCCTCAAGGCTGGGCGTGGGCCACGCCAGGCGGTATGACGCCGGTCATACCACTCACGGCTTTGCGGACGCCCGGACTTGGGCACCACGGGTGTCCAGGGGGGATCCGCCGGGGAGTCAGCGAAGCCGGGGAGGTTCGGCAGGTCCTCTCGGAGGATCAGCACGTGGCGCGCGGCCGAGCCGATCGAGTCCAGGGCGCGCTCGCGGATCAGCGCGCCCTCGGCGTCGCCAAAGGCGAGCTTCAGCAGCTCGGGAGTCGTGGGGATCTCATCCAGATCCGAGAGGCATCGCCATGCGGCTTCTCCGGAGCCTGCTTGACGCAATACCGATACCCGGCTCTCGAATCCCCTCTTATGTGACCTATCCTCTGAATCCACAGCGTGGTCCCCAGCGTCCTGTCCCATGAGTATCTTTCATAATACAGCTCACGACGGTAGGCTCCTCTGGGAGGGGGAGCGCGAATGGGGAGACCGCTTGCGCCGTTGACGTTGATGGAGTCGGAGCGCGAGGAGCTTTGCTCGATCGCCCGCTCGCGTTCGATGCCGCCGTCTCTGGCAACGCGTGCCCGTATTGTTCTGCTCTCCGCGGACGCTGAGAGCAATACGGAGATCGCCGAGCGATTGGGTCTATCGAAGCCGACTGTGGGGATCTGGCGCAAGCGGTACGTGACTCAGCGAATCTCCGGTCTCTACGATGCGCCTCGTCCCGGGGGCCCTCGCTCGATTCGCGATGAGCAGGTGGCCGCGCTTCTTCGCAAGACCCTGAAGACCCAGCCGAAGGACGGCACGCACTGGTCGTGTCGGTCCATTGCGGCGGAAACGAAGCTCTCCAAGTCCACCGTCCAACGGGTCTGGAAGGCCTTCGGTCTGCAGCCGCATCGCCAGAAGCATTTCAAGATCTCTACCGACCCGTTCTTCGTCGAGAAGGTGCGAGATATCGTCGGGCTCTATCTCAATCCCCCGGATCACGCCGTCGTGCTGTGTGTCGACGAGAAAAGCCAGATCCAAGCTCTCGATCGCACCGCGCCACTCCTGCCGCTTGGCCTCGGCTATGTCGAGGGGGTCACCCACGACTCCGTCCGCCACGGCACCACCCCGCTATTCGCAGCCCTCGACA
>JBHHYG010000220.1:0-6336 GCA_046757445.1 Acidobacteriota bacterium | reverse complement strand
AGCCGAGCAGGTGGAAGATCTCGATGGCGAACCAGCGGGCGGTGCGCCGATCGACGATCAGGGTGGCGGGCTTGCGGGCATGGCGTCGCACCCCCGGCAGCCAGCGCAGGAGCGGGTCCAGCGGTAAATGGCGCAGCAGCCGGGAGAGTTGCAGCCACAGCGCCCTCACCTGGCAGGTGATGAAGAAGCCATCGCTGCCGAGCCCCTGGTACAGCGGCAACAGGATGCGGCCGGCCTCGCTGGCGAAGATCTCACCCTGCCGGTCGCGGGCCAGCAGCTGCCCCGAGTCGACCATCTGGAAGTTCCTGAATCCCGGCTCCATGTGGAACTCATCCTCGGGCTCGATCGGGTGCCGGTGGCGAACCTCCATGATTGCCGGCAGGCGGCGGCAGGTGTGGCGCAGCCGCCGCCTGTAGGCCGCCGCCCACGGCAGATCCTCCGGCGCCAGGTTGCCGGCGCGCAGCAGCGCCAACCAGATGAAGGCCTCGTGATGATCCACCGAGGTGGCCCGTTGATGCTGGCCCGCCTCCACCCCCATGGTCACCAGCCCCAGATCGTTGAGGTACTCGAGCAGGGCGCCATCGATACATTCTTCCAGCCCCAGGATCACCGGCACCGGGAAGCCGCGTGCGAAAGCGCGGTTGCGCAGCGTATCGCCGATGCACACGAAGGGCTCGCCGTCGGCCGAGCTGGTGTGCAGGTCGAGAAAGTAGATCTCGCCCCGGGCTCGCTCGAAGCTGGCATACACTGCTTCCAGTAGCTCCCACTGCTCCTCACCCTCGGCGTCGAGGGGCCGGCTCGGTCTGCTGTCCCGCAGGGCCGGCTCGAGCTGACGCATGCACTCGCCCGACCATATGCGGTTGAGATCCCGCGCCAGGAAGCGCTGCCCGGCGGCCAACGCCTTGCGGTTGCCGGCCAAACCCACCAGCTCGCCCCGAAACGGCGGCCGCCGCTCCTGTAGCTTGTCGAACACCCGTCGCAGGGCCAGCACACCGGCGGGCTCGTCGCCGTGGATGCCGCCGACGCAGATCAGGGTCGGCCCGGCGGCGTGACCGGCGAAGCTGCCGACGCACCTCGGCGCCACCACGTCCTGCAGCTCTTCCTCTATGTCGACAAGCTCCGTCCCGGCCATCGGCTATCCTTGGTCGCCCCTCGATCTCTATCATGCCGCCAGCAGCCTGCCTTGCAAAGCACGGCAGGACACCTGGTTGTGATTCCCTCGACGGGTCGGCGACGAAAGGTGAGCCGGGGCCCACACGGCTCGCCGCCGCCGACCGCCGGAGCGCTCCCCGGTTTGGAGGAACGACGCGCGCAACAACCGTTGCGCCTCCAATTCCGGGGACTTGAGTGGCCCAACGGTTGATGTGTTTACGTATTGATGCTAATATGCGTCCATAGACTACCCTTTCCCGACGAGTTTACGAGTGGCTCGAACAACCATCACCCTTCCCAACGAGCTGCACAGGGCGCTGAAGGAAAGCGCTGCCCGACGCGGCACCACGATCGGCGATCTGGTTGCCGAGAGCCTGGAGTTCTACGGCATCAAGACCCACCAAGACGCCGAGGAGCTCGTGGCCCGCGCCCGGAGGCAGAGCGGTCTCGAAGAGGACAAAGCCATCGAGGTAGCGGTTTCCGAAACGCGGTCCGAGCGGGCCTCTTGAGGCCGCGCCCGGCGATCATTGACACCAACGTCGTGGTAGCCGGGCTGATCACCTCCGACCCCGGCGCCCCCACCGCTCGCATCCTCGACGGCATGATCCAGGGGCGCTTTCCGTTCTTGCTGTCCACCGAGTTGCTGGCCGAGTACCGTCGCGTACTGCTGCGCGAGCGGATGCGGGAGCTGCACGGGCTGACTGCTGCCGAGATCGACAGGATCCTGGCAGCAATCGCCGCCAACGCGATCGTCCGCGAGGCGATCGAGGTGGGATTTCCGGCGCCCGACCCCAATGACCAGCACTTGTGGGATCTGCTCGCCAGCGTCCCCCAGGGCATCTTGGTCACGGGTGAGACGGAGCTCATCCGGAGAGCACCCCAGGGTGCGTCGGTCATCCTGCCCCGGACCTTCCTGGAATCGCTCGAATCCTAGCGCCAGTGGCCAGTGCCGCCGACCCGCTGAGGCAGCGGAGCTCATGGGGGCGGCTCCAACCGCGCTACACGCGCCGGGGCAGCGCTTTCGAGGCGAAGGCCAGCGCGAGCGCCTCTTCCAGCCACTCGAGCCGGTGTGCGGGTGTCGCCGACAGCCACCTGTCGAGCTGGTCACGGCGGTTTGCCTCCCAGCTCACCGGCCAGTCCTTCAGGAGCTCTCCCGTCTCAGCGTTGGTCGTTGCCATGCTCTTTGTGGTTCCTGATCGTTTCGAGCGCCTCAATGTCGGCCAGATCCTGTGGCCGACCAGCATACCGGAGCCGACATGGAAGGAACAACGACCCGCGGAGAAAAGTGGCGGAGTCAGCCCGAGAGCAGCTCCTCCAGCACCAGGCGGGTCTTGGGCAGGAGCTGCCGCTGATCGAAATAGCGGGTGACGATGGCGAGCGCGTCGTCCACACTCGAGATGTTCAGGTAACGCAGCAGGTACCTTACGTCGTCCAGGTCGTGGAACTCCTCGCCCAGCCGCATAGAGGCACATTTCATCGCCAGCAGGTATTCGGGCCGCGCCACGAAGACGCGCAGATGCGACAGATCCATGAAGGCGTCGAAGTCGCCGCGCGCGCTCAGGTAGCCTTTGACGGCGTCGTTCAGCCAGTGCTCCGGCACACACGCCCGTGCGGCGACGCGCGCTGCGGCTTCGCGGATGAGCCTGGTGGGCTTGAAGAACGCATCCACGTCGCGCGTCGCCGGGCGGGCCCCGAGCGCCAAGCACATGACGGCGCCTCCGACGAGGTAGAGCTCGCCCTCCACGCCCACCGTTTGCAGCTCCTCGTTGAGCAGCGCCAGCAAACGTTGCATATCGGACCGCGTCAGCTTCGTCGGTGCCGGCAACCTCAGACCCGCGCACCCAGCGAGGAGTCGACGAAGATGTTGCGCCTCTTGAAAGAAACGGGCGCGGCGCGCAGCAAGTGAAGGCGCAGTCCCGCGAAGGGCACGGCGAAGTGCGGCGTCTCAAGAGGTTGTACGTCCGCCACCCACGCGGGCGGAGCGACACCGTGCCTGCGAGCCACCTCCTCGACCATCGCGGCGACGTAGTTCTGCACCAAGGCGGGGAGGTGGCGAATGCCGGCATGCTCCACGCCTTCGAGGAGCTCGACACCGGCCGGCCCCGTGAGAAGGTCGTTCAGCTCCGCGAGGGCAAACCGCCGATCCGCCTCCTGGGCAAGAGACTCGAGAAGCTCTTCGAACCGCAGGCGCGCCTGCGGCAGGCATCTCGAAAGGACGTAGCTCGAGACCTCCTGGCCGGCGCCGGCGGCGAGACGCTTCAACGCCGCCTTTTGCTGGGGGGTTACGCGGATCTGGAGCTGCAGGGACTTGGTTGCCATGGCATTTGAGCCTAGCGGAACAGCTGACCTGGTGTCAATACGTATGTATTGACAGATCCTGACGTTCCTCATCATCCGAGGCGAGCGTTTCCGCTTGTAGCCCGCATTCCTCATCGCGCTACCCGGCGACGGCGTGGTCAGGCCCGCGCCCGCAGCAGGAGGGTGATGAGATATGCGCCTAGCCCGGATTTCTCGATTCTCCTCAGCGGCCGGCGTCGAGCCGGCGGGCCCTGAGGATGAGGACGTCCTCGACGGGCACGTTCTGGTGGCCGTCGACGGTTCCGGTTTCGACCTCGGCGATGCTATCGACCACCTCCATGCCCTCCTCCACCAGGCCGAAGACCGTATAGCCGGCCTCGACCGGGGGACGGTAGTCGAGCCTCGGCATGTCGACATGGTTGATGAAGAACTGCGAGGTGGCGCTGTCGGGGTTCATGGTGCGCGCCATGGCCACCGTGCCCCGCAGGTTGTGAAGACCGTTGTCCGCCTCGCTGGCGATGGGAAACCCGGTCGGCTTCTGCTTCATGCCGGGGAGAAAGCCGCCGCCCTGGATCATGAAGCCGGGAATCACCCGGTGAAAGAGGGTGCCGTCGTAGAAGCCGGAATCGACATAGGCGAGAAAGTTGGCCACCGTCTTCGGCGCACGGTCCTGATACAGGCCGATCGTAATGTTGCCGAAGCTGGTCTCGAGAACGACCCGCGGCGCACCCTCGGGCACAGGGACGATCTCCGGCTCCTCGCCGCCGCCAGCGCAGCCGCCGATGCCGAGGCTTGCAAATAGCAGCAATACCGCCACGTGAGAGTAGCCGAAGGCGCCAGCGGCCCGGTCAGTAGGTCTCGGCCAGATCATAGAGCGGGGTGCCCCGGCGCGCCGGCACGAAGCCGGCCTCGCGGATGATGGCGATGGTCTCTTCCGTCGTCGTCTCGACGTCGTGATCCGCCTGGTGCAGGACGTTCTCCTCGATCAGGGTACCGCCGAAATCGTCGCTGCCGAAGTGCAGCGCCACCTGGCCGGCCTTCTTGCCGTCGGAAAACCAGGAGGCCTGGATATGGGCGAAGTTGTCGAGATAGATCCGGGAGACCGCCAGAATGCGCAGGTATACGGCGGGGCCGGGGCCCTCGGGGAACTGCCGCTGCATCGGCGTATGCACCGGCTTGTAGGACCAGGGAATGAAGGCGGTGAAGCCGCCGCTCTCATCCTGCAGGCGGCGGATCGATTCCAGATGCTCGATGATGTCGGGGGGCTGCTCGGCATGACCGTACATCATCGTCGCGGTAGTGCGGAAGCCTTGCCGATGGGCCGTCCGATGAATGGCCAGCCACTCGGAAGCGCTCTGCTTCTTCGGCGAGACGCGCGCCCGTACGCGATCGGAGAGGATCTCGGCTCCCCCTCCCGGCATGGTGCGCTGCCCGGCCTCGTAGAGGGCCGCGAAGATCTCCTCGTAAGCGAGCCCCGAGACCTCCCGCATCTTGCCGATCTCCGGCGCCGACCAGAGGTGCGGGTGCACCTGCGGAAACCGCTGCCGGAAGGCGCGCACAACGTCGGTGTAGTAGCCGAAGGGAAGCTCCGGGTTGAGGCCACCTTGCAGCAACACCGTCGTCGCGCCGCGGGCCACCGAGCGGCCGATGATCTCCATCAGCTCGGCCACCGAGTGGCTGTAGCCTTCGTGCACGTCGCCGGGCTTGCGGTAGAAGGCGCAAAAGAGGCAGTCGGCGTCACAGTAGTTGGTGTAGTTGGGGTTGGTATCGACGACGAAGGTCACCCGCGGTTCCGGGTTATGGCGGCGGCGCCAGATGTCGGCGAGCTCGGCCAGCTCCAGCAGCGGCGCCTCGGTCAGCAACCACAGCCCCTCCTCAGGGCTGATCCGTTGTCCGGCCTCGACCTTCTCAAAGATGCCCTCCAGAGCTATGCCGCCGGTGGCGCCGTCGGTCAGAAGCCGCCCGAGCACCACACCAGGGGCTTGGGCCAGGGTGCTGGCTGCGGAGCCCCGCTGCGCTCGCTCCTCGCCAACCTCGACCTGCTGCCGGGTCCTTCGCACCCGGTCGCGAGCCTGCACCAGCCGTCGCTGGTTGCCGCTCATGCGCCCTCCGTCTCGAGCACGGCGGGCAGCGTCGCCTCCCACCAGGGTGTGGACTCGAGCAGGCTGCGAAAGGTGTTGATCCCCTGCTCTCCGGCGGCACCGAACCGATAGGTAAACCCCATCAGATAGGCGAAGGCGCCCTGCGCGGATAGACCCGCCCTCGGTGCCTGTTCCGCCGCCAGGGCATCGAGTCGTCGCAGGTTCACCTCAAGGGTCTCGCGCAACGACGCCAGCAACAACAGTCGCGCTTGCCTTCCGACGCTGTGCCGCACCATCCAGCGGGCGAAGACGAAAGGCAGGCCTTGCCACTGGTGCCACGCGGCAGCGAGATCGAGAACGTAGCGGAAAGGCTCATCGAACGGCTCCGCCTGCTCCAGCTCCAGCACGCTCCCCGAGTAGTCCTGCCGGCCGGGCTGGAGGCCGCCGCGCGCCGCTCGCTGGAGCGCCGCGTCGCCGATCAACAGCATGCCGGCATCCGATGGCAGCGGCCCGCTGGCTCGGCGCACGTAGGCGGCCGGATTCACCCCGTAACGATCCTCCAGCAGCAGCCGGAGCAACGGGAAGGAGGTGCTGGTCTCACCAGTGACCCCCAGCGTCGTGCCGCCCAGTTTGCCGACCGGGGCCGAGGAGAACAACAGCACCGAGTGCGCCGGGCCGTCGAGCCCGATGCCGAGGTCGCCGAGGGGCTCGAAGTCGCGGTTGCGGAAGGTATCGGCAACCGACATCAGGCCGGCGGCCGATCGAGCGGTCAGGCGACCAGCACGGGGCAAGCTTTTCAGACGGA
>JBHHYG010000219.1:0-6352 GCA_046757445.1 Acidobacteriota bacterium | reverse complement strand
GTCTCCCCTGTTCCATGTGGCCTTTGAGGTTCGGGAGCAGGGAAAGCCGCCGCCCATGATGGGCGTCCACCTGGTCGACAACAGCTTCTTCGGAGCGGTGGGGGCGCGCCGGGTGAGCGGGCGCTTCTTCGGGCCCGAGGACCGCGGTGGCACCCAGCCGGTGGCGGTTCTCAGCCAGGGAGCTGCCGAGGCGACGTTCCCGGGCGAGGAAGCGGTCGGGCGGCGATTCCACATATTCGGCAACAGCGTGGAGATCGTCGGCGTCGTCGAAGACTTCCGTCAAGCCGGCAGGCATCCGTCGCCACAGCGCTCGCTGTACCTACCTTTCCGTCAGGTGCCCGACAGCGTGGTGTCGGTGTTGCGCCTGAGCCCGCATCTGCTGATCCGCACCGCCTCGTCGCCGCGGGAGCGGCTGCCGGCGATCCGCACTCGCCTGCAGCAGCTCGCCCCCGAGGTGCCGACCATCGCGGTGCGGACCGTGCGCGAGGTGCTCGATGAGTCGGTAACCGAGCCCCGCTTTTTCGCCTCGCTCGCGACCGCGTTCGCGGCGCTGGCGCTGCTGCTCGCCGCCGTCGGCATCTACGGAGTGCTCTCCTACTCGGTACAGCAGCGGCTGCAGGAGATCGCTATCCGCTGTGCACTAGGCGCTCGGCCCGGTCAGGTGCTGCTGGGCGTCGTCCTCCGGGGACTGACCCCGGTGGTGAGCGGGCTCTTCATCGGGCTGGCCGCAGCGACGGCGCTCACACGCCTGCTCGAGGCGATGCTGTACGGGATCGAGCCTACGGATCCCGCGACCTATGCGATCGTGGCGGGGGTGTTCCTGGTGGTGTCGTTCGTCGCGGTCTGGTTTCCGGCGCGCCGGGCGACTCGCATCGATCCGATGCGGGTGTTGCGCCACGAGGCCTGATTCGCCGAATTCGAGCCAGCGCAACGCCGTAGACGCTGGTCTATCCGCGCCCGCAGCAGGAGACCGATGAGCAACGCGGGGTAGTTCAGGAAGATCGATAGTTGGTGAACTGCATGTCGATGCCGAAGTCGTGCTCGCGCAAGCGGGCGATCACCTCCTGCAGGGCGTCGCGATCCCTACCCGAGACCCGCACCTGGTCGCCCTGGATCGACGCCTGTACCTTCTTGAGCTTCATCTCCTTGATGAGCTTGACGATCTCGCGCGCCTTGTCGATGGGGATGCCCATCTGGATGTCGACGCTCTGGCGAACCGTGTCCTTCGCCGCTGGTTCGACCCTGCCGTAATCGAGCGCCTTGAGCGAGACCTTGCGCCGAATGAGCTTCTGCTCCAGCACCGCGGTCAGCGACTGCAGCGTGAACTCGTTGGAGGTCGCCAGGAGGATCTCGCGGTCCTTCTCGTTGAGCTCGATCTTCGAGCCGGTCCCCTTGAAGTCGTACCGTTGCACGACTTCCCTCATGGCCTGGTTGACGGCGTTCTTGACCTCTGCCAGGTCCACCTCGGAGACCACATCGAAGCTGTTGTCGCGTGCCATGGTCGTTGCTGCTTTCCTGTGCGTCAGCCAACCGGGTGCTGGAGGGCAGCGGTGGCCTAATGATACCGAGCGCGGCTACGGCGCCGTCGCGGCTTGTTCGGGTGTCGAGAAGGCGGCCTCGATGAACTGCCGAGGCGTGACCAGCTCGATGCCGAACTTGTCGGCGACGTCCGGGGTCTCGATGCCTTCCACCTGGCCGCTTGCCGCCCAGGCCCAAAGCTCACTGACGATCGGAGGGAGCCCGCGGACCTCCTGTCCTGGCTCGATCGCTTCGATCTCGATGGAACGGCCGATCGCCTCCTCGATCCACTCGATGATCTGCCGAAAGGAGACGGCCGCGGCGCTCAACGGAATCTCCGCCCGCTGCGCTTGGGGATGTTCGAGGACCGCGATCGCCAGGTCGGCGACGTTCTCGGTGGCGACGAAACCATACGGCTTGTCGGGATCGCCGACGACCCTCACCTGCGATCCGGCCTTGACCTGCATGCCCAGCACCAGGCCGAACCACGCCTCCATGAAAAGCGATGGCTTGAGGATCGTCTCGTCGAGGCTGCTGGTGCGGAGCGCCTCCTCCGTGGCGGCCTTGGCTCTTGCGAGCGAAAGGCTCGAATCCGGGGTGAAGCCGTGAGCCGAAACGAAGATGAACTGGCCGACGTTGGCCGCCTCGGCGGCGCGGATCAAACTGGCGTAGCCGGCACGATCGACCGACTCGATCGTATCGGCACCACCTCGGGCTGCCGCCGTGGCGGTCGCTATGAGCCGGTCGGTGCCACCACACGCTTCCTCGAGGCTCGCCGGGTCCTTCAGGTCACCGAAGGCGATCTTGGCTCCGGCCGCCTCGAGGCCCCGGTAGTCGGACGACTGCCGCAAGAGCGCGCGTACGGGATCACCCCGTCCCAGGAGCCGCCGACAGATCGTCCCGCCCAGGTTGCCGGTCGCTCCGACGACCAAGTTCATTGTCCACCTCCTTGGGTGTCCGGCGAATGCACTTCTGATGCTTGGGGATCGTTGTGAAGCGCTAGCCTAGCAGTCGCGTCCAACATTCACCAATCTCGGCACCTTCACCAAGATCGGGCCCGCATGCAGCCGAGAAGTTCCGTTGCCTGGCCGCTGCAGGGACGATAGATTGCGGCAAGATCCGTTCACCTACCGAGAAACCCGGGGCGGGCCCGTCGGGGCCTGCGGAGGGAGGACCTTGGAGGCAGGCAGCAAGCTTGGTCACTATGAGATCCTCGCGCGGCTGGGGGCGGGGGGGATGGGTGAGGTCTATCGGGCCCGCGACACCAAGCTGCAGCGGCAGGTCGCCGTGAAGGTTCTGCCGCAAGAGTTGGCGAGCGATCCGGAGCGATTACGGCTGCTGCAGCGCGAAGCCAAGACCGTCGCGGCCCTCAATCATCCCAACATCGTCACGCTTCATTCGGTCGAGGAAACCTCGTTCCGGGGTTCCGACCCTGTCCACTTCCTAACCATGGAGCTCGTCGAGGGCAAGACGTTGGACCAGATCGTGCCCTTGGGCGGGCTGGGCTTGGACCAGTTCTTCGAGATAGCCATTCCCTTAAGATCTCGGCGAAATGGCCGCCAAGTCCCAAACCATGGAGGGCCTGATCGTGGGGACCGGACCCTACATGTCACCGGAGCAGATTCGGTGCGAACCAGTCGACCCGCGGGCCGACATCTTTGCCCTCGGGGTTGTTCTCTACGAGGCGCTGACCGGTCGGCTGCCATTTGAGGGGAAGACGATAGCGGACGTTTTCTCTTCCATCCTGCGCCAAACGCCGCCGCCGGTCGTCGAGCTGAAACCCGACTCCCCACGGCACCTCGGCCGCATCCTGCGTCGATGCCTCGAAAAGGAACAACGGCGGCGGTATCAGTCCGCCGTCGATCTCAAGAAGATCTCCTCCCTGCGGGTGCTGAGTCGTGAGAAGGTAACGAAGGCGACCGGAGGAAACGCGGCAGTCCGGGCCGGTGACAAGCAGCTAGTTGAAGTCGGAGCGAGGTTGGGGATCGACCTGGTTGTGGGTGGTGCCTTTCAAACTCTGGGGAACGCCGTCCGTATCACCGCTTCCTTCGTCGACCCCCGGGAGGGCGAGGTCGTCGGTTCGGTCAAGGTCGATGGGACGTTGGACGATATCTTTTCGCTTCAGGATCGGATCGTCACCGGCCTGACCGAGGCGCTCCAGCTGGACGTTTCCGATACGGATCGTCACAAGATCGAACGCCTGCCTACACCGGGCCTCGAAGCCTACGAGTGCTACGCGCGAGGCCGCCAGCTCGTCTCCAGGATGGACGCGACCAGCATCGATCAGGCGAGGGAGTTCTTCGAGAAGGCGATCGAGCTGGACTCCGAATACGCACTTGCCTACTCGGGGCTGGGCCAGTTGTACTCGATGAGGTTCATCACCACAACCGACCCGGGTGACCTCGAGAAAGCCGTATCGAACCTGCAGCGCGCGATATCGTTGGATCCGGAGCTCGGCGATCCCCACACCTGGCTGGCCTACGGATATGCGCGCCAGAATCGTTTTGCCGAGGCGATCGAGGCCGGTCGGCGTGCCGTCGAGCTGGAACCCGACAACCCGACGAGCCACTACTTTCTGGCGGTCGCCTACTGGCTCGAGGCGCTTCTCGACCATCGGCCGGAGCAGTGCCCCGTTGCGGCGCGCCACCTCAAGGCAACCACCCGGCTCGCACCCAACTACCAGCCCGGCTTCATGATCCTTGGGGCGCTCTACCTCGAGTTCGGTGAGTACGAGGACGCGCGCGGCTGCCTGTTGAGGGCGGCCGAGATCGAGGAGTCCGGAGAGTACGAGCTCGCCAGGTTCGTTGGTGCATTTACCTTGTTGGGGGATCTCTATTCTCGTCTCGGCGAGCTCGAAAGGGCGCGACAGTACTATGCGCGCTCCACCGAACTTCTCGAGGGAGTCGACCACGTCTACGCCTCGGCTTGCGCGGCGGGAGCCCTTTGCGGCCGGGGTGAGACCGCGTTTCGTATGGGCCGCTACGAGGAGGCCGTCTCGGCCTTCCGGTGTGCCTGTGATCTCGCTCTCGACAATCGAAGGGCTCTCGGTATCGGCTGGCTGTTGCTACGGGCCCGCATGGGACTGGCGAAGTCGCTTTATCGATCGGGAAAGAAAAAGGAAGCGGAGAGTAACATCGCCGAAACCATGGAGCTTTCCGAGAGCCGAGAGGGATTCGATTTCAGCGGTATCTGGTACAGCGGCGACGCGGCGTTCCACTACGAAGTGGCGGCATACTGGGCTGTCAGGGGTCGAGACGACGCTGCCTTGAGACACCTGCGCCAATCCGTGGATTCCGGCTGGAGTGACGCCCGTCTCCTGGAGTCCGACGAGCAGTTCAGCGCGCTTCGAGATCGCGACGAGTTCCAGGAGATCGAGAACGCCGTTCGCAACCGTACACCGCTTCCCGCGTGAGGTCGGCTGCGGATCGCAGCAGAAAAGCGCTCGCCGCGCCACCGTTGCCGCCGTGAGAGGAGTTGTTCAGGGGCGGAGACGCCATCTAAGCGACGGCCCTGGACTTCGGCCAAGGAAATCCTGATTCCGGAATCTCCCCCGCTAGCCCGCATATCTCAACGGCTTGCTGCTGCGGGCGCGGGAAGGGGCGCGTTCGCTGCGTTGCGCTTGCTCGGGCTCCTCGACGTATTGTCAAATACGCCTCCGGTGCCCTCCCGGCGCGCGCCTTGCGCCCGCGCCCCTTCCCGCGCCCTCGCGACTCAACCCGTTGAGAAATGCGGGCTAGTTGTGCCTTTTCGAGGCATCGACGCAGGATGCGACCGAGGTCCCGTGGGGAGTCGGGTTTCAGCTCGACGACCGGCGGCGGCGTCCCACTCCTGGTGGGCAAATGCACCGCAGTGGGCATCTCTAATGCGGGAATCACCAGCTTCAGCGGTTTGCTCGGCAGCCCGTATACGGCCAAAAGATGACAAATGACGTCAGCCTGCCGAAATAGGCCGCCTGCCAAGAAAGTACTTGCGGCAGCGCGTAAGTAGAAAGGCAATGACTAACGCCAGGCCAAAGGAAAGCACCATCGCCCCGATAGACTGGGTCATCAACCAGGTGGTTTCCGTGAAAAAGATGACGAAGACCACCAGCAGGCCGAACCACAGCCACTTGCTGAGAACGTACTTGCCGAATCGTATAAGCAGGAAGGCGCTGACCCATGCCAAGCCAACGTAAAGCAAAGTTCCCCTGACAGACCTGAACAATACCGCGGTTCTGGTCTCTGGGAGGGCAAACGCGACAATGGAATCCCCGAGGGCGGTACCCATCCTGCCGTGACCACCTGCTGCAATTACCACGAATTGCCGGCCATTCTCATGCAGGCGGTAGGTCATGGGGTTCGCCTGACCGCCCGCGGGCAGGCGGCCCGCCCACAGCTCTTCCCCCGTCGCAATGTCCAAAGCGCGAAGGTAGTTGTCCATCTCCGCGCCGATGAAGATAATGCCGCTTGCCGTAGTCAGGGGCCCGCCGCTGCTCGGGGTTCCGAGGAAGCTCAAGGGTGCTTCCCACTTCATCTCCCCAGTGGCCAGCTCCACCGCCAAGATGGTTCCCCAGGGCGGCTTGAGACAGGGTAGTCTCCGGGGCGACAAGAGAGGCGCTCGGCTCATTCCGTAGGGCGTGCCGCGTTGCGGAGAGATCTCGCCGCCGGGGTTCGCCTCGCGCTCGCGCTCGTACTCAGCGGCCGGAAACAGCCGCACGGTGAACGGCAAGTCACTGACGTTCGCAACGGCAACACCGCGCACGGGATCTACAGCGACTCCGCCCCAGTTGGAGCCCCCGGTGTTTCCCGGATACATGATAGAGCCCTGAAGGCTCGGCGGCGTGTAGATCCCGTCG
>JBHHYG010000218.1:0-6422 GCA_046757445.1 Acidobacteriota bacterium | reverse complement strand
GGAGATTCTCTTGAAGCTGCAGGCGGTCAGGGAAAAGCGACCCATGTTGGAGGTGATCCGGGAGGCCCTTCGAATCCATGTAAGCAAGCAGAAGCCCGGGTTGCCACCCGGTGGCGGCGAGTTTGAGAGTGATCGGTCCGACACGGCAGAGAAAGCCGAGGAGATCTTGTCGGAAACCAGGTTCGGCAGGGATTGATTCGTGGCGGTCATTCTTGACACGGGGATCATCTATGCCTATTACGATCGCCGCGACTCCTGGCATAAGCGGTCCATGACGGTGATCGGAGAGAACGCTGGAGCTCTCATTACGCCGGTGTCGGTCATCCCGGAGGTGGATCACTTACTGGGGCATCGGTTGGGATGGGCAGCACAGCGGGCGTTTTATCGTGGACTGGCGGATGGTTTCTACTTCGTCGCCGAACTGTCTGAAGCGGGGTACACGCGGGTTGCCGATCTCAACGAGCAGTTCAGTCAGCTTCAACTTGGGTTCGTGGATGCCGCGGTCATGGCTACCGCCGAGATGCTCGGACTGGGACGCATAGCCACGACGGACCGACGCGATTTCGGCACCGTCCGGATCGAACTTCCTCTGGTTCTGCTACCCTAATTCCGCCCGTTCATTGCATTTCTTGGCGTTCATTGCCGTGAAATTCTTCTCCCATTCGCACGACTAACGTGTAAATCCCTCGCAGGATGGAAAGGAGTTTTCTCTGCGTCCTCCCCGGTTACACCATCTCATGTCGTCGCCTCCCAGCCTTCTTGCCCGCTTTCTTCGCAGACGGTTTCACCGTGGACGTCTTCTTTCTAGCCTTCTTTGCGGTGACCTTCCTGATGGTGGCTTTCCTGGCCGCCGGCTTTGCCTGGGTCTTCTTGTTCGTCCTGGGGGCTGACTTTTTCCGGGGCTGCGCAGTGCGCCTTGCCCTCTTGGCTGCCTTGGCCGGCTTTGGCACATCTTCCGAGGACGCTTCATCCATGTCGATGTCGACACCGAAGACCGACGACAGCTCGTCGGTTTCGAGCCTTCGCTCGCTCCGGGACTTGCGTAGGTTCGGTGGCTGATCGACGGCGGCCTCCACCATCTCCGCCGGGTCCACGCCGCGCAGGGTGAACAGCAGTTCCGGCTGGTGGTCGAGGCGCGCGCCCACGCCGTAGAGCGTCGCCGCCACGTGCTTGCACAGGGTCGCCCAGTCGGGGCACGAGCAGCTCAGCGAAATTCCACGAGGTGATGGAAACAGTCCCTCGCCCTTGCTGGTCACGACCGCCATCACGCCCTTGGAAATGGATCCCTTGAGCAGTTCGACCAGCGAGTCGATCCGGCCCGCGCACTGACGCTTGATGTCGGTCCATCGCTTCTTGGCCAGGGGTTTGATCTCGATGTCCACTTCGTAGATCTCCGAGCCGCTGACGAGCGCGCGGACACGGCCGGCCTCGATCTGCAAATCAATCACCGAGCCATTGCGCACGTAGGTCCGGCCGCGAGGCAAGCGGTTGGAGTAGTCGCTGTAAGCCTCGAGGTTCTTGCACCAAGCGTGGCCCCAGAAGGTCGTGGCTATTTTGGGGCCCACGATCTCGACAGGCGCGATGTGGCGCCCGGCCTTTTTCATATTGGAAACCCTCTTCGCGGCCTGGCGGCCGCGCTTGGCCACCGGCACGTAGGGCCGCCATGTGTTGTGGGAATACCGGCCCATAGGCTCACCTCACGCTGCTTGTCGAGACGATTTATTGCTCGCCTCGTTCGTCTATCCCTCCACGGCGCTGCTCAAATCGAGCGACACCATCGATATCAACTCCTCGTTGCTCATCTCCGTCAAGGCCGACTCAGATCCTCCGGAGAGGACCTCTTCGGAGAGCTCCTGCTTTCCAGCGATGAGCTCGTCGATACGCTCCTCGACCGTTCCCCGACAGATGAACTTATGAACGAGCACGTTCTTTTTCTGGCCGATGCGAAAGGCGCGGTCCGTGGCCTGGTTTTCCACCGCCGGATTCCACCACCGGTCGAAGTGGATCACGTGCGAGGCGGCGGTCAGATTGAGCCCGATGCCACCGGCCTTGAGCGAAAGCACGAAAAACGGCACCCTGTCGTCCTCCTGAAAGCTCTTGACCAAGCCTTGGCGTTTCTTGATCGGCGTGCCGCCGTGCAGCACGAGGCCGCTTCGGCCGAAGACCTCTGCCAGGAATCCAGCCAGTGGCTCGGTCATTTCGCGGAACTGTGTGAATACCAGCACCTTGTCCTGGCGCGCGGCAATGGACTGGCATAGCTCGCGCAACCGCGAGAGCTTGCCGCTGTCGGCGGGCTCGTAGCTGCCGTCGCCCAGCCACTGGGACGGATGGTTGCAGATCTGTTTGAAGCGCATCAGGAAGGCCAGGACCACACCGCGTCGCTCGATGCCGTCGAGCTGTACGATCGTCTCCTTGAGCTCGTCGACCGACTGTTTGTACAAGGCTGCCTGGCGCTTGGTCAGCAGGCAGTAGGCGTTAACCTCGGTCTTGTCGGGCAGATCGGCGATGATGCTCTTGTCGACCTTGAGCCTGCGCAGGATATAGGGCTGCACGAGCTTGCGCAACGGCGCATAGCCTCCTTGTTTGCCCGACGCCATGGACTTGCAGAAAGCGTTAAAGGCCTTGGCCGAGCCCAGCAGTCCCGGGTTCAGAAAGTCAAAAATCGACCACAGGTCGCCGAGGCGGTTTTCTACCGGTGTACCGGTCAGGGCCAGGCGCCACCGCGAGTCAAGTGCCTTGACCGCCTTGCTCTGCTTGGCACTCGGGTTCTTGATGGCCTGGGCCTCGTCGAGGATCACGTTCCGCCAGGCGTACGACTTCATCCACTCGCTCCGCATGGCGGTGCTGTAGGTTGTGATCACCGCGTCGTGGGCTTCCACCCTTTCCTTTGGCAGCTTCTTCAGCTCGGACGAGGGGACCCGCGACGGGTGGGCAATGAGCACCTTCAGCGCGGGGGCGAATCGCTCGATCTCCAGACGCCAGTTGTCCACAACCGAGGCCGGGACCACCAGCAGGTCAGTGCCTTTTTCCTTATTGCGGCGGCTCATGGACAACACGCCGAGCACCTGGATGGTCTTGCCCAGGCCCATGTCGTCGGCCAGGCAGCCGCCTAGCGCCAGGCCGCGCAGGGTCATCAGCCACTGCACCCCAAGCTTCTGGTAGGGACGGAGCTCGGCCTTAAGGCCCGCGTTTGCCTCGATCTCGGCCCGCAGCTTGGGCGAGCGTAGTGCGTCGAGCTTCGACGAGAGCCATTTTCCGGTGATGACATCGGACCACTGTTGCCGGGTGTCCTGGGCGTCATCCGCGTCGCTGCCATTGAGCTGGGCGCCGGCCAGCATGCGCATGGCCTCGCCGAAGCTGACGCCGCCAGCCTGGGATTGCTTCTGCACGTCGCGCCACTGATCGAGGACCTCGACGAGCTTTTCACAGTCCACCTCGACCCACTTTCCCTTGATTAGCACCAGGCCCTCGCTGGCCGCGAGCAGGTTCTCGATCTCCTGCGCGGACAGGTTCTTGCCGTCGAGGGTCAGCTTGACGTCGAAGTCCAAGAGCGCGTCCATGCCCAGTGTCGATGGCGCCTTGCCGCCCATCGACACAGAGACCTTGGGGCGGGGACGGCTCTTCTTACTCCACCAGTCGGGCATGCGCACGACCAGCCCGGCCTGCTCGTACAGCGCGGTCTCGCAGAGGAACCGGTGGGCCTCCTTGGGCGTCCAGGACAATGGGTGGTAGATGTCGCCGGAGTCGACCAGCTCGCGGATGAACTTGCTCTGCTCGGCCGCCCGAGATAGGGGAGACAGAAGCACGAGCAGTTTCTGACGGTTCCTCGCCCCGGCGTAATCCTTGAGCGCCCGCCCGAGCGGCAGGTGCTGGGGTTTGGCCTGTTTCGAGACTTTGTGCACATAAGTCGCGATGAAGGCGAAGGGAAACGAAGGGTCTCGTTTGTTTTCCGCAAGATGAAGGCAGACGCGGCCGACGACGTTCCAGACGGAGCTCTGCTTCTTCAGATAGCCCTGGACCCCGTCCCTATATCTTGCAGCCTCAGCAGCCAGGGCCTTGCCGATGTCGGACCACAGCTCACCGAGCAGTGCAGGTGTGATCATCTCGGCGCCCGGCATGGGAGGAGCTGACTGTGCGTAGGCCTGGAGCTCGTATGAGGCGGGGTCTGGTAGGACGAGCGACTTCGGATCGGTCGGGTCGAGCGTGCCACAGACTTTGGCCACGAGTGCCTGTCCGATATCGCGCCAGTACGAAAGCGTCGGGTGGAGCTCCGTGCCCACCTCGCCTGCTCCAAGGTACAGGACGCCGTGCCCGCGGTCGGCGTTAAACGCGTCGACGATGCGTTGAGCAGCCGCGGCAGACATCCGTGGGCCATCTTCCGGCGAGCCGTGTCGAACGTCGATGCGTCCACTGGGCGTCAATCCGCAAACAAGGGTGTCGCCTAGATCGGCGGCATTCGCGAGGGAGAGCTGTGTCATGGGTTGTTGATTCGGGATTGCGGCCGGCGCTCGGGAACGTCGGGCAACCCCGCGAGAAGGATGACCTCCCTACGGTGGTTGACATAGGCCTCGAACACGAACTCGGTCCAGTAGTCCCGTGTTTGGCCGAACTTGGCAGTGACGACCTTCCCCTTGATGAGCGCCGAGAACTTCTGCTCACGGTCCTGTGTTGACAACTGAGTCCGGCGAGCCGGCAACCTATTCACTTTGCAGGACTTCGTTTTCTCGCTGCGCGTCCTTTTCTTCTTCTTGCTCATGTACCTCGCTCCTTCACCAGGTTGCCTTCAACCACCTAGTGAAGAATAGACAATGAGGAGAGAGATGCCAAGCACAATCCTGGAGTAGGCAGCAGAAATAGCGGTGTTGCCATCAATCTGGCTGGCTTTAAGGAATTTCTCCGTCTTCTTTGCGTTCTTGGCGTCTTTGTGATTCAACTTGTTCCCCACGCCCACAATGAAAACCACTCTCCGACAGTATTCTGACTCCCACTTTTGATGACACTCCGCTGCGGGCGGAAATTTCTGTTGCCATCGTTACATCCAAGCGATAGCATGGGGAACACTTTCATTCCTTAACTCGATGCCAACAAACACGGAGGTGAGTCTTCACGACTGCTTCGAGAGAGCCCGCCATTCTGTTGACTGCCTTGCTCCTGTTCCTGACCTGGTCGGGGATCCATCCCTACGACCGACTGACCTGGTTTTTGGAGGTGGTCCCTGTCCTGGTTGGTGTCCCCCTACTCGTTGTTACCTATCATCGCTACCGCCTAACTCCCCTCGTTTACCGTTTAATATTTGTGCATGGGGTCATTCTAATTTTGGGTGGGCACGACACCTATGCACGTGTCCCTGTCGGTCTCTGGATTCAGGAGATCTTTGACTTGGCTCGGAACCACTACGACCGTTTGGGACATTTCGCTCAGGGCTTTATCCCGGCCATGATTGCCCGGGAGATCCTCCTGAGAAGCTCTCCCCTAAAGCCCGGCAAGTGGCTCGTCTTCATCATACTGGCCATTTGCCTCGCACTCAGCGCCGCTTATGAAATCGTAGAATGGTTGTCAGCCGCAGTCTTGGGTGGGGGGGCTGAAGCCTTCCTGGGCACTCAGGGTGATGTCTGGGACACCCAATGGGACATGTTTCTAGCGCTCTTGGGAGCGGTCTCCTCCTTACTCTTGCTCGCCAAGACTCACACGCAGGAGCTCGAGGCGATGGAGAAGTGAGAACCGCGAACAAGTACCGCTCCAAACTAGCCAAGGGCTTCGCCCTTGATATCCCGCTTGCGCGAGATATAGGAGGAAGAAATAAGAAATTAGAAACTGGGAATTAGAAACCAAACCTCCCCAAGCCCCAACCCCCTTACCGTTCTAGAACAACGAGAACAAAATTATCGTAATGGACCTAAGAAGGATCTAAGGGCACAAATAGCAAGCGCTCGAAAGTGAAGTTGATGTATGATTGTGAAAGTTCGAGCGATTCTATCGCTTACATCGGTGCGCCTGTAGCTCAGCCTGGATAGAGCGTTGGTCTCCGGAACCAAAGGTCCCGCGTTCGAATCGCGGCAGGCGTACCAGCATAAAAACGACAACGTACAGGTAATTCTCCTCTCCAAAAACACTTTAAGAATGCCCTCCTACTAAAATCCTGCTAGCAACTCGATCGAGCTTCGAATTCTCCCCGTATTTTCGAAACCATGATTTGCAAATGGCGTCCAAAATCTCTCGTTGAACGTCAAAACCCCCCGTCAAGTTGTCCATGAGACAGGTGACCCGCCTAACAATGGAAGGGGGAATTGCGGGGCGCCTCTGGGATCGAGGAGGACATCCATACTACTAACCCCTGAAGGCTACAGAGATTATCTCAAGGATAAGTAATGAACAGCTGGCCAAAATGTGGGCAGAGTCGGCTAAATCGCAAAAGCAGTTCC
>JBHHYG010000217.1:0-6430 GCA_046757445.1 Acidobacteriota bacterium | reverse complement strand
GCTTGCCCGCCGGCACCAGCGACGGGTCGACGATCGAGGGCAGGGTGCAATCGAGCACCGGACGGGCCGGCAGCCGGCCGTGCTTGCCGTCGTCGAAGGCGCGCTCGAGCGCCTCGAGGCTGGCGCCGATTTGTAAGCGGCCGGCCAGGTGGGCCTCGCCCGCCGGGGCGCCGCTGAAGTGCGGCAGCCCGTCGAGCGCCAAGGCGACCACCGCCAGCGAGCCCCGGGCACGAATGTTGGCGGCCGCGGTGACGATCTCCGGCGACAGCTGCAACGGATCCACCAGCCCCAGCAGGGTGCTGCAAGGGTCGGCGTTCGAGACCACCACGCGGGCCTCCACTTCCTCACCGCTTGCCAGCACCAGACCGCGGGCGCTGCCATCCTTCACCTTGATGCGCGCCACTGCGGCACCGGTGCGCAGCTCCGCCCCCGCCGCCCGGGCGGCGTCGGCGAGGGCGTTGCTGAGGGCCCCAAGCCCGCCCCTGACGAAGCGCGGCAGACCGAAGATCCCCGCCGACCCCCTGCCGTGGTAGAGCAGGGCGAAGGCGCTACCGGCCGCGCACGGCCCGAGCCACGAGCCGGTCAGCCCGGTCGCGGCGATGGCGGCCTTCAAGCCCTGCGACTGGAAGCGCTCCTCCAGCAGATCCCCGATCGCCATCGGTAGGTACCGGATCGCCTCACGCATCGAGTCCCGTCCCAGGCGTCGCAGCCGCCAGCCGAGGCGCAGCAGATCCAGCTTGCCGGAGGCGGCCGACCCATCGAGGTCGGGCAAGGGGGCGGCGAAGACGGGCTCGAGGGCACCGGCGAGCCGCTGCATGAAGCCCTCGACGGCGGCCAGGGCCGCGGCATCGGCCGGCGAGGCGCGCGCAACCGCCTCGGCGGCGGTGCGCAGGGCTGGAGCGCCGCTTCTGCCGGCGGCCGCGGCGACAGCGCCGCCGTGCGGCGTGCCGGCGCCATCGCCGGCACCGACAAGCAGGCAGTTACCCTCGAGCTGCGGCAGAAAGACGCCGCCTCGGCGGGGAAGCAGCTCGAGGCCGTGGCGCCGGAGCCGCAGGTCGCGGACGATACGCAGGTCGAAGAGCTCGGCGCCGGGGAAGTAGGGCGAGCAGCGGAAGCCCGGCGCCATCTCTTCGGTGGTCGCCGTGCCGCCCACCAGCGAGCGGCGCTCGAGCACCAGCACCGAGCGGCCGGCGCGGGCCAGATAGGCCGCCGCCACCAGGCCGTTGTGGCCGGCGCCGATGACGACGATCTCACCGCCGGCCATCAGCGCGACTCCGCCAAGATCTTGCGGGCCGCCAGCATCCCCGGCGCCCCCATGACGCCGCCGCCCGGGTGAGTGCCGGAGCCGCACAGGTAGAGCCCCTGGATGGGGCTCGAGTAGTCGGCCCAGCCGGCCGCCGGGCGCAGGAAGAAGAGCTGCTCCAGCGTCAGCTCGCCGTGAAAGATGTTGCCCTGGGTGAGGCCGAAGGTCTTCTCCAGATCCCAGGGGGTCAGCACCTGCCGGTGCAGGATGATCTCTTCGAGGTTGGGGATGTATTCGGCCAGGGTGTCGATCACCGTATCCCCGAAAGCCTCACGCTGATCCGCCCAGCTTCCTTCCTTCAGCTCGTAGGGCGCGTACTGGACGAAAATCGACATGACGTGCTTACCGGCCGGCGCCATCGACGGGTCGACGACGGTGGGCACGACGATGTCCATGTAGGGCCGCCGCGAGTAGCGGCCGTACTTGGCGTCCTCGTAGGCGCTCTCGAGATAGTCGATGCTCGGGCTGATCGAGAGGGCGCCGCGCAGATAGGCCTCGGCGGGGAAGCCAGTGCGGCCCTCGATGCCCTGTAAACAGGTGAGTTCGGGGAGGGCATCGAGGGCCAGGTTCACCTTGCCGGTCGAGCCGCGGATCTTGTAGCGGCTGATCTGCTGGCGAAAGCCGTCGTCGAGATGCTCGGGCTCGACCAGCACCTCGAAGGTGCGCTTCGGATCGAGGCTCGAGACCACCGTCGTGGCGGCGATCTCCCCACCACCCTCGAGCACCACCCCCGCTGCCCTGCCCCGACGCACCAACACGCGCTCGATCGGCGCCTCGGTGCGGATCTCGGCGCCGTGGCTGCGGGCCGCCCCGGCGATCGCCTCCGAGACCGCGCCCATGCCGCCGCGCGGCAGCCCCCAGGCGCGCAGCTGGCCGTCGATCTCGCCCATGTAATGGTGCAGCATGACGTAGGCGGAGCCCGGCGAGCGCGGCCCCAGAAAGGTGCCGATGATGCCGCTGGCCGACAGCGTCCCGCGCAGCGGCTCGCTCTCGAACCACTGCTCGACGAAGTCAGCCGAGCTCATGGTCATCAGCTTGGCGAGGTCGTAAAGATGCTCACGGGCGGCGCCGAAGACCCTGCCGACGCCGGCCAGCCGTGCCAGGCCGCGCGGCGACAGCGAGGTGGGATCGGGCGGCGGCATCTCCAGCAGCGGCTTCACCCCCATGGCCAGGTGGTACATGAGCTGGCCGAACTGCTCGTAGGCCTCGGCGTCTGCAGCCGAGTGGCGCAGCAGCTCGCGGCGGGTGTCGGCGGCGGCGTGCCAGCGCATCAGGTAGTCGCCGTCGGGCATCGGGGTCAGTGTGCCGTCGAGCGGCAGCAGCTCGAAGCCGTGGCGCGGCAGCTCGAGGTCGCTGATGATCTGCGGCCGCAGCAGGCTGACCACGTAGGAGCAGACCGAGAACTTGAAGCCCGGAAAGATCTCCTCGGTCACCGCCGCGCCGCCGAGCAGGTGGCGACGCTCGAGCACCAGCACCGAGCGGCCGGCCTTCGCCAGGTAAGCGGCGCAGACGAGGCCGTTGTGGCCGCCGCCGATCACCACCACGTCGTAGCTTGTCGCCATCTTGCTCGAGCCGGATTCTGAGAAGGGCACCCACGCCGATGCCGGTGGGGCGCCGGCCCTTTCCCCTTCGGAGGGGCGGGGCCCCACCGCCATCTTACCCAAAGCAAGGCAACAACGCCGCGCCGGCGGTCAGCTCATCTTCGATGGCTCAGCGCCCGCCCACGGACCCGCAGCGCTGTCGCAAAGAGACGGCTACTACACCGCATTTCTCAACGGGTCGTAAAGCGAGCGAGCGCAAGGGCCGCGAGCCGTTGGGGAATGAGGATCAGCCGCCTGCGCCTGGTGTGTGCTGCCTTTTGAGCCGCTGATAAACGAGTGGTATTCTCGCCTTCGAGACCTCGACGAGCCGGCGCGGCGCTTCGTCGAGGTACCGATGCTCGCTGCAACGCTACCCCGTCGGTAAAGGAGAACCCTGTGACCCCCCAGGCCCCCGCAACCCACCCGGTCAAGCTCACCGATCCGTATCTGGAAGATTTTCACAACACCCCGCTGCTCGACTTCGCCGACCCCACCAACCGGCGGGCGATGCAGGCAGCGCTCGAGAGCGTCCGCGCCCAGCTCGGCGCCACCTACCCGCTGGTCATCGGCGATCGCGAGATCGCCGACGGCGACACCTTCGCCTCCATCAACCCCGCCGACCCCGAGGAGGTGATCGGCCGCTTCCCGGTGGCCACCGGGGAGCACGTCGAGGCGGCCATGGAGGCCGCCCTGGCCGCCTTTGAAAGCTGGGGCAGGAGGCCGGCCGCCGAGCGCGCCGCCATCACCTTTCGCGCCGGCGAGCTGCTGGGCGAGCGGCGCCTGGAGCTGGCCGCCTGGATGGTGCTGGAGGTCGGCAAGAACTGTGTCGAGGCCGACGCCGACGTCGCCGAGGCGATCGACTTCTACAACTTCTACGCCCTGCAGATGTTGCGGCTCGACGCGCCGCAGCCGCTCGTCGAGCGCCCCGACGAGGAGGTGGAGCTGCGCTACATTCCCCTCGGTGTCGGCGTCGTCATCCCCCCCTGGAACTTTCCCTGCGCCATTCCCGCCGGCATGTCCACGGCCGCCATCGTCGCCGGCAACACGGTGGTGCTGAAGCCCTCGAGCGACGCCCCGGTCATCGGCTACCAGTTCCAGAAGGTCTGGAAGGAGGTCGGCCTGCCGGCCGGGGTGTGCAACTTTCTGCCCGGCCGCGGCAGCATCGTCGGCGACGGCCTGGTGCAGCACCCCAAGACCCGGTTTATCGCCTTCACCGGCTCGCGGCAGGTGGGGGTGCGGATCAGCGAGGAGGCCGGCCGCGTGCATGACGGGCAGATCTGGCTCAAGCGCACCATCCTCGAGATGGGCGGCAAGGACGCCATCATCGTCGATGCCGAGGCCGACCTCGAGGCCGCCGTCGAGGGCGTGGCGGTCGCCGCCTACGGCTACCAGGGACAGAAGTGCTCGGCCTGCTCGCGGGCGATCGTCGACGAAAGCATCTACGAAGAGTTCCTCGAGCGCCTTGTCGCCCGCACCGCCGCCATCAAGGTCGGCCCGCCGGAGAATCCCGACAACTGGATGGGGCCGGTGATCAACGAGGCCGCCTACCGGAGCATCCTCGAGTATCTGGAGATCGGCAAGCAGGAAGGGCGGCTGCTGACCGGCGGCGGCCGGGCCGAGGGGGCCGGCGCCGGCTACTTTCTGCAGCCGACGATCGTCGCCGACGTCGAGCCCGACGCCCGTCTGGCCCAGGAGGAGGTCTTCGGGCCCCTGCTGGCGGTGATCAAGGCGAGGGATTTCGACGACGCTCTGCGCATCGCCAACAACACCGAGTACGGGCTCACCGGCGCCATCTACAGCAACAATCCCGACAAGATCCGCCAGGCCAAGGAGCGCTTCCACGTCGGCAACCTCTATATCAACCGCAAGTGCACCGGCGCGATCGTCGGCTCGCACCCCTTCGGCGGCTTCAACATGAGCGGCACCGACTCGAAGGCTGGCGGCCGCGATTACCTGCTGCTCTTCACCCAGGCCAAGAGCATCGCCGAGAAGGTCCGCTGAGGTAACCGAGATCATCCTCGCCGGCGTCGGCATCTACATGATCGGCATGTTGCTGGTCGGCTACTTCGCCGCCCGGCGGGTGCGCGACACCGCCGACTTCGTGGTCGCCGGCCGCAGGCTGCCGCTGTGGCTGGCCACCTCCACCCTGCTGGCCACCTGGATGGGCGCCGGCACCGCCATGGGGGCCGCCGGCGCCGCCTTCGAGAGCGGCCTGCTGGGGGTCATCGCCGATCCCTTCGGCGCCGCCCTCTGCCTGCTGCTGGCCGGGATGTTTTTCGTCCGCATGATGCGGCGCATGCGCCTGCTGACCATCGTCGACTTCTTCGAGATCAAGTACGGCGACAACGTGGCGCTGATCGCCGCCCTCGCCCTGATCGGGGTCTATGTGGGCTGGACCGGCTCGCAGCTGGTCGCCTTCGGCTTCGTGCTGCACTCGCTGACCGGCATCTCCACCAGCACCGGCATCGTCATCGCCACCCTCATCGTGCTCGCCTACACCACCGCCGGCGGCATGTGGGCGGTGTCGCTGACCGACTTCGTGCAGCTGTTGATCCTGTCGGTGGGCTTCGCGCTGATTCTGCCGCTGGTGCTCTCCGACCTCGGCGGCTGGCAAAGGGTCTCGGCGGCCGTCCCGGCGGGCAGCTTCCGCATCATCCCCGAGACGGCTGCGTGGCCGCAGCTGCTCGACTACCTGCGCGCCTGGATGGTGATCGGCCTCGGCAACATTCCGGCCCAGGATCTGATGCAGCGAACGCTCTCGAGCAAGAACGAGAACGTGGCGCAGAACGCCTGCTACCTGGCCGCCATCGGCTACATCACCGTGGGGATGATCCCGGTGCTGCTGGGCATCATCGGCGCCGTCGCCCTGCCGGCCATCGACAACCCCGAGATGATCGTCCCCGAGCTCGCCCTGCAGCACCTTCACGCCCTGCCCCTGACGATCTTCCTCGGCGCCCTGCTAGCCGCCATCATGAGCAGCGCCGACAGCGCCCTGCTGGCGCCGGCCAGCATCCTGGGGGAAAACATCCTGCCGCGGCTCGCTCCCGACCTCAGCCCCCGGGCGGTGCTGGCCATCACCCGCTTCTCGGTGCCGGTTATCGGCGTCGCCTCGCTGGCCATCGCCCTGTACGCCCACAACGTCTACCAGCTCTTTCTCGATTCCTTCTCGCTGATGCTGGTGGCGATGTTCGTGCCGCTGGCCGCCGGCATCTGGTGGCGCCAGGCGAACCGCGCCGCGGCCGCCGCCAGCATGACGGCGGGGGTGCTGGTCTGGCTAGCCGGCATGCCGCTCCTGCCGGGGTGGCCGACCGATCTTTTCGGCCTCGCCGCCGCCGCCCTCACCTTTCCGGCGGTGGCCCTGGCGAGCCAGCGGGTCGATCCGCCACGGCCGCTGCGCGACGATCGCGGCCACCCGGTGAGCCTGCGGGGCCGGCTCGGCCTGCTCAACCCCTTCGACCGCCACAGCCGCCTGGCCGAGGATGCGGCCACAGGCTATTCACCATGAGCTCCCACCTGCTGGTGCGCGGCTGGCCACCGAGCCATCCGC